>NZ_JBGLYK010000007.1:0-69560 GCF_047304025.1 Pseudomonas sp. Pseusp97
CTCCGGCGCCGCCGTGCCAGAAGCCTGGACGCTGCAGGTATTCGCCGGGCCCGCCGACGCAGCGCGCCACGGCATTGTCGAATTCGACCGTCACGCTCTGGGTTGCCGCCATGCCCACGGCGTTCCAGCCGCTGCTGCCGACGCTCACCCCGGGTTGCGCGAGGGTCACCGCCACCAGCTGCGAGCGTTGCTGTTCGTCCTTCACTGTCAGCAGCGCGTGCTCGACCACGGCGGCGCCGGAGCACCAGGGCTTGCTGCCGCTGATACGCACGAAGCCGTCTTCCCGGGCACCGAGCTGCACACCCGCGCCTGGCGGCTCCGCGGCCCACACTGCCCAGGTGCCGGGCAAGGCGTCGCCGTCCAGTTCGGCCAGTATCGCCAGCGCATCGGTATGGCCCTCATACAGCTTGAGCAGCGACAGGTCGGCGCCGGCCACCGTGGCCAGCGCCTGCCAGCGTCGCAGGGTGTCGCCACTGCCGGGCAGCGGCAGACGGTCGAGACCGTCTTCGCTGAGCTGGCGCAGCGCGGCGCCGAGGAAGGCGCCCTGGTGGGCGGGGTCCTGCGGCAACTCGAAGTCGCGCAGAAGGTCGCGCAGGGCGTGCAGGCGATCCTGGGTCATGGGTGTCTCCCCGATGGCAGTTCCTTACCCATCCGGACTGCCAATCCCCCGCTCGGGTTCAGACGAAATTCGCCGCCGCTCCTTCGGTTTGAACGACGGCACGCAGCCTTACTCCTAGTGGTAAGTCCTCCCAGAAGAGACGCCGATGACTATCTCCGTGAACCCCCTCGCCGCGCCGCGGGAGATCTCCGCGCAGCGCACCGTCACCTGGCACCTGACGCTGTTCCTGCTGATCCTGGTCGGCGCGCTGGCCGTGAGCGGGGCGGTGATGGGGCACATCGCCAACCTGCAGGACCAACTGGCCCGCGAGCAGACGCGCTTCTACGTAGGCAAGGCGCTGCAGAACCGCATCGCCACGTCGGAACTGCTGCTCAGGAACAACGCCTTCTGGAACGACGCCTACCGCAACCTCAGCCCGCCGCTGAACCTCGCCTGGGCCTACAACGAGGACAACATCGGCCCGCAGTTGTACAGCGCCAACGGCTACGAGCTGGTCTGCGTGCTCAATCAGGGTGGCGAGGAATACGTCATGGAGGAGGGCCGGCTATCGCGCAACCATTGCACCAGCCTGATGCCGATCAACCTCGACGAACTGCGCGACGACGCCACCGCCGCCGCCCGGCGCGACCGCACCGTGAGCCGCTACGTCAGCGTCGAGGACGCCCCGGCCATCGCCACCGCCGCGCTGGTCAAGTCCTCGCGGGACGGCGCGCCGCTGGACGGCCCGCTGATGATCCTGGTCGACCGGCTGACGCCCACCAAACTGCAGAAGCTGGGCCGCGACTTCGGCGTGGCCGGCCTGCAGATCCAGCCCGATGACCTGCGCGCCAACACCGGCAATGCCGTGACCCTGGGCAACTCCGGCTTCGAGATCAGCTGGCACACGCCGACGCCGGGCACCGACATGCTGCACCGCCTGGCAAGCGCCTGGGCAGCGGTGGTGGTGCTGGTGTTCGTCTTCCTGGTCTGGCTGATCCGCGCGGCGCTGGCCAACGCGCGGGTGGTGGATCACTACCAGCGCAGCCTGAAAGACAGCAACCTGGCGCTGGAAACCAGCGAGCAGCGTTTCAAGGCCATAGCCGAAGCGAGTTCCGACTGGATCTGGGAGACCGACGAGAGCTTCCGCCTGACCTACCTTTCGGCGCGCTTCGAAACCCTCACCGGCTATCGGATCGATGACTGGCTGGGGCGGCGCATCGACGACCTGATCACCTGCGACACCACCAGCCTGATCGCCTGGCTGGAGAAGATTCCCCAGCAGGGCCATTCCACCACGCTGACCTGCGGCTTCCGCGATGCCCACGAGCTGCGGCGCATCTGCAAGTTCACCGCCTCGGGTGCCGGCGGGCGCGGCTACCGCGGCACCAGCGCGGACATCACCCATGAAGTCGAGGCCCATGCGCGCATCCAGCACCTGTCCCTGCACGACGCACTGACCGGGCTGCCCAACCGCAGCAAGCTGGCGAGTTTCATGGACGAACTGCTGGGCAGCGGCCGCGAGCAGCAGCTGGCGGTGCTGATGCTCGACCTCGACCGCTTCAAGCCGATCAACGACACCCTCGGCCATCCCGCCGGCGATGCGGTGCTGCAGATAGTCGCCGAGCGCCTGCGCGAATCGATCCGCGGCGAGGACCTGGTGGCGCGCCTGGGCGGCGACGAGTTCGTCATCGTCGACAGTCAGTCCCAGGGCCGCGAGGACGCCGAGGCCTTCAGCCGCCGCCTGGTGGAAATCATCAACCAGCCCATCGACTACGAAGGGCATGCGCTGCACGTGGGCACCAGCATCGGCATAGTGCTGTCAGGCGACGCCAGCGGCGATGCGCAGAACCTGCTGCGCTGCGCCGACGTCGCCATGTACGAGGCGAAGACCGCCGGGCGCAACGCCTGGCGCTTCTATTCCGAGGTCATGGACCGCCAACTGCTGGCCAAGAAACGCAGCGAAACCGAACTGCGCAACGCGCTGCGCCAGGGCCAGCTGGAACTCTACTACCAGCCGCGCTACCGCGTTGGCGACCTGGCCATCGTCTCCGCCGAGGCGCTGCTGCGCTGGAATCATCCCACCCGCGGCCTGGTGGGGCCGGACGAATTCATCGCGCTGGCCGAGGAGAGCGACCTGATCGTCGACATCGGCCAATGGGTGCTCCGGCAGGCGTGCCGCGAGGCGGCCGGGTGGCCGGAGTCGATGCTGGTGTCGGTGAACATCTCGCCAGCCCAGTTCGCCCACGCCGACATAGTCGGCCAGGTGAAGCAGGCGCTGATGGATTCGGGGCTGTCGGCGCAAAGGCTGGAACTGGAAGTCACCGAGAACAGCATGCTCAGTGATGTCGAGTGCGCGTTGCAGACCATGCAGGAGCTCAAGGACCTGGGGGTGAAGCTGAACATGGACGACTTCGGCACCGGCTACTCGTCCCTGGGCTATCTGCGTTCCTATCCTTTCGACAGCATCAAGATCGACCGCCGCTTCATCGCCACCCTCGACACCACCGGCCGCGACCGTTCCATCGTCCAGGCCATCATCGGCCTGGGCAGGGCGCTGAACCTGGCGGTAACGGCCGAAGGCGTGGAAACCGAAGGCCAGCTGCGCATCCTCGAGGACGAGCAGTGCGGCGAGGTACAGGGCTTCCTGTTCAGCAAGGCGGTGGACCGCCAGGCCCTGGCCCGCCTGCTGAGCGAGGCGCCGCGGGCGGAGGATCAGAGCCCGAACGGGTAGGTCTGGTCCTCGCCCCGGGCGCTGCGGCTGTCCAGCGGGGTGACCGCGCGGGTGCGGGCGAACCACAGGTAGGCGTCGAACTGGCTGCCCAGCAGCGCCCTGAAGTAGTGACTGCGGCGCTCGCTCTCGGGTCGGTAGATCACCCCGATGGCGCGTTCGAGCAGCGGTTCCTCCAGGGTCTGGCGCAGCGTGGGGCGCTGCCGCCAGTCGACCAGGCACATCGGCAGCCCCGTCTCGAGGAACTGCCGCTCCCAGCTGTCGGGCAGGGAGGGGCGCACCTGCTTGAGGGTCAGCTCGCCATCCCACTCGTCCGCCGCGGCCACCAGCCCGCTGTCGGTGCCCATGCCGACCAGCGCCACCGACTCGCCCCAGGTCATCCGGCACAGCTGGCCGAGGTTGAACTGGCCGTTCCAGCCCATCTCGGTGGCGGCGGCGTCGCCGACATGGGAATTGTGCGCCCAGACTACCGCCTTGGCCTGCGGGCCGCGCCGACGCAATACCTGGCGCAGGGTGTCGAACATGTGGTTGTCGCGCAGGTTCCAGGAGTCCGAGCCACCTCGGTACATGGCCCGGTAGTAGTGCTCGGCGGCACGAACCACCCTGGCGTTCTGCGCGGCGTCGAAGGAGTCTTCGTGAGGGTCGAGCGCTTCCAGGCGCGCCATCAGCAGTTCGTTGAGCTGGGTGATGACCGCTTCCTCGCAGGGCGATTCATCGCCTTCGAGCACCGCGCGCCCGTAGCTCACCGGATTGTCCTGCCAGGGTGTCAGGCAGGCATAGCGGCGCCGCGCCTCCGCCGCCTGCTGCGGGTCGTGGCGATCGAGGTAGCGCAGCACCTCGGTGATGGAGCCGCGCAGGCTGTAGATGTCCAGCCCGCGGAACTCCACGCGCTGGTCCGCCGGCAGGTGCGAGTTGTGCTCGCGCAGCCAGGCCAGGAAGGCCTTCACCTCGCGGTTGCGCCACATCCACGCGGGGAAGCGGGTGAAGGGCGGCTCACCGGCCGGCTTGACGTTGCCGCGCAACTGCCGATCGACGGCGGCAGCGTCTGGCCAGTCGCCTTCGATGGCGACGATGTTGAAACCATGCCGCTCCACCAGCAGACGGGTGATGGCCGCGCGCGCCTGGTAGAACTCGGCGGTGCCGTGGCTGGCTTCGCCGATCAGCACGACGCGGGCATCGCCCAGCCGCGCGAAGGGCGCGGCGAACTCCGCCGTAGCAGGGTCGGCCAGTGGCTCGGCATAGCGGCGCAGGACGGCGTTGATGGTGGAAGCGGACGTCGGCGTGGCAGTGACGGGCATGGCGCGGCTCCTCCTGATCGGTTCTGGCGCGGTGTTCTTCTGAAGGGTTCGGCCTTGGCCAGGCGCTGGAGTTCAGCGCAAACGGCCAGCAGGTCCGTCGGGGAATTCTTCTGAACCCGCGTGTACAGCGCGGGTCGGTCCAGACAGGGGCGCCAGCCCCCAACCGTATCCGCAAAAGGAGGAAACCATGACCCAGACGGTCGCCGATCAACTGCTCGAACGCCTCTCGCAATGGGGCGTGCATCGCGTCTTCGGTTACCCCGGCGACGGCATCAACGGGATCATGGGCGCCTTCGGCCGGCGCGCGGAAGATTTCGACTACATCCGTGTCCGTCACGAGGAAATGGCCGCTTTCATGGCCGGGGCCCACGCCAAGTTCACCGGCGAAGTGGGCGTGTGCCTGGCGACCTCCGGGCCGGGAGCGATCCACCTGCTCAATGGCCTTTACGACGCGCGCATGGATCACCAGCCGGTGCTCGCCATCGTCGGCCAGCAGGCGATGACCTCACTGGGCAGCGACTATCAGCAGGAAGTGGACCTGCACACGCTGTTCCGCGACGTGAGCAACTACGTCGAAACCGTGGCCAATCCCGGTCAGCTCCTGCACGTCATCGACCGCGCCCTGCGCGTGGCCTGCAGCGAGCGCCAGGTAACCACCGTGATCATCCCCAACGACGTGCAGCAGATGCCCGCGCAAAAGCCGCCGCACAAGCATGGCCATGTCTACTCCGGCGTCGGCTTCATCACGCCGCGCCCCTATGCCCGTGACGACGAACTGGCCGCTGCGGCGGAAATTCTCAACGCCGGGCGCAAGGTTGCCATCCTCGTCGGCGCCGGTGCGCTGGGCGCCCATGAGGAAGTCGAAGCGGTAGCCGAAGCGCTATCGGCTGGCGTCGCCAAGGCGCTGCTGGGCAAGATGGCGATGGCCGATGACCTGCCTTACGTCACCGGCTCCATCGGCCTGCTCGGCACCCGTGCGAGCTTCGAATTGATGCAGCGCTGCGACACTCTGCTGCTGATCGGCACCACCTTCCCCTACAGCGAGTTCCTGCCCAAACCGGGGCAGGCCAAGGCGGTGCAGATCGACCTGCACGCGCGCAACGTCAGCATGCGCTACCCCATCGACCAGGTGCTGCTGGGCGATGCCGGGGAAACCCTGCGGCGGCTGCTGCCCCTGCTCAAGCCCAAGCGCCACGGCACCTGGCGCATTCGCATCGAGAAGGCCGTGGAAGACAGCTGGAAGGAACTCGAAGCGCAGGCGATGCAGCCCGCCGAACCGATCAATCCGCAGCGGGTGTTCTGGGAGCTTTCCGCGCAGTTGCCCGAAGACGTGATCCTCGCCGGCGACAGCGGCTCGCACACCAACTGGTACGCCCGCGACCTGCGCGTGCGGCCGGGAATGCTCGGCTCGCTGTCCGGCAAGCTGGCCAGCATGGGCAGCGGCGTGCCCTATGCCCTGGCGGCGAAACTCGCACATCCGGATCGCCCGGTGATCGCCATGGTCGGCGACGGCGCCATGCAGATGAACGGCAATGCCGAACTGGTCAGCGTGCAGCAGTACTGCAAGCGCTGGAAGGACAACCCGACCTTCATCGTGCTGGTGCTCAACAACGGCGACCTCAACCAGGTGACCTGGGAGCAGCGCGCCCTGGCCGGCGACCCGGAGTTCGCCGCCGCGCAGGAAGTGATCGACTTCCCCTACGCGCGCTACGCCGAGCTGCTGGGCTTTCGCGGCATCCGCGTGACCGATGCGGCGCACCTGCAGAACGCCTGGCAGGAAGCCTTCGAATCCGACCGGCCGGTGCTGCTGGAGGTACTGACCGACCCTGACGTGCCACCGCTGCCGCCACACATCAGCTTCGACCAGGCACGCAAGCTGCTCGGCGCCTTGCCCGACGACCCGCGCCGCTGGGGCGTGCTGCGCCAGAGCGCGCGGCAGCTGCTGGCGCGCAAATGAATCCACGCAGGAGAAAAACCATGAACAAAGCCAAACTCGCCCGTCCCTTTGCCGCCGTGCTGCTGGCCTGGCTGTCCATCGGCCTGGTCCCGGCCCATGCCGCAGACGCAACCCAGCAAGTACCGACCAATGAGAAGCCCCACGGCCAGAGCCCCGGCCAGGCACCGACGCCGCCGGCTTCGCAGCAGAAGCAGAAGGATGAAGGCCGCACCGACGACAACAGCCAGGTGCAGTCCGAGGAAAGCCGCCAGAAGCAGAAGACCGGGACCCACGACGACCATGACAAGGCCACCACGCCTTCGAACTGACGCAGCGACGGGGCCGGGTGGGGATTCGGGCAAAAAGAAGGCCCCGTCGGACAGGGGCCTGAGGAAACTATCGGAGCCATCTCCACCCTAACAGCCTGGGCGGATACGCCAAGCAACTTGTCGATCTAGGCCGCTTCGCTGAGCTGCATAAGGGGTAGACCAGCCGCGGCCCTGGCTGCTCCTGCCAGGGCGCGGTGCTGTGGCCAGCAGAGCATGCCAGGGCTCACCGACGGGTGAGGCTCCTGCCGAGGCGCCGTCCCGCCACTTTTCCTGAACTCCGCTTCCTGTCGAACCTCTATCGATCAGGCAACCTCATTGCGGAGAACGTGCCATGACCGGCCAGCAGAACCTATCCCCCGGCAAGTCCGTCAGTCCCCGGCAGCGTCGCGGCAAGACACCTACCCGGGCCACTCCGCCGCGCGAAGTCACCATCACCGTTCCGGAGTTGCCCAGCCATGTCGACCCCGCATCCTGACGCCTCCGACAAGGCCGCCGCTGGCAGGGAAGACAGCCCCCGGCGCTCCGACAGGAACCGCTCCGACGAGAACCACGGCGAGCGGAAACCGCCCGAGAAGGCCTCCGCCAAGGGCGGCAACAGCAGCAACAGCGGCAAGAAGGGCGTCATGAGCTTCTCGCGCTTCGCGCAGACGCTGTCGCAATGGTCCGGTCGCCCGCTGACCTTCGGCCTGGCCTGCGTGCTGCTGGTGGGCTGGGCGCTGAGCGGGCCGTTCTTCCACTACAACAACACCTGGCAACTGGTGATCAACACCTCGACCACCATCATCACCTTCCTCATGGTCTTCCTCATCCAGAGCACGCAGAACCGCGATACCGACGCGCTGCACATCAAGATCGACGAGCTGTTGCGCACCACCCGGCGCGCCCACGACGTGCTGATGGGGCTGGACGAGATGGACAGCGAGGAGCTGCAGAAACTGCGCAAGACCTACGAGAAGATGGGGGAGGAGTGCGCCGAGGACGACTCGCCCCAGGAAGTAGCGCAACGCGAACAGCAGGGGCCCGCCGAACAGCCGGACGACTCCCCGCGCAAGGCTGACTCCTGAACCCCGTCGGGCATTCTGCATCCTGGTGGCGTTGCGCTTCGGGCTTTTGGCTAGTGGCTCGGCGCCATTAAACGGCCTGCAGGCCGCGCGGCATGGGCACTCCGCTGCAAAGTGGTTCGGGCGTGGAACTTGCTGTACTCCCTGCCTCGACATGGGAGATGCGCAACATGCAAACGCTGAACAACAAGATGGTCCTGGTGCTGGAAGAAACCCCCGAACAACTGCAGCGCCTGGAGGATCACCTGCTGGGCCAGGGACATGCCGTGCTCAGCGCGCTGAGCGAAGAGGAGGCCATCGAGCACCTGGTGTCGTCCTCGGTCATCGACCTGTTCCTCATCGACGAGCAGCTCACCGGCCCCTTGACCGGCGCTGCGCTGATCGAGGCGTGCCTTCCGCTGCGCCCGCGCATGCGCGTGCTGGTGCTGTCGCCCTGGGCGGAAGGGGAGGAAGAGGGTGCGCCCTATCCGGTGCTGCCCAAGTCGATCGAGCTCGACAAGCTCGACAGTGCCATTCAGCGGACGCTGCGCAATCCACCGGTGCAACCCTGGCTGCTGAACTAACCTGCTTCGCGGGAGCGGTGGCGACGGCTCGCCGAGCGGCCCTCGCCACCCGATTCCCGCCGCCCTGAACCGTTGAACAGGAGAAGCATCCATGCACGCCTACCTGATCCATTACAGCCGCGACGGCCAGCCGATGAGCACCGTGCTCCTGCAGGAAAGCCTGAACCGCGAGCAGGCCGAGCGCTTCGTACGCGCGTTGCATGGGCCGGTGGGGCGTGATTCGCGAGCGGACATCCGCGTCAGCGAGGTGCTTTGCACGCACTGAGCTTGCGCCATTCGTCGCGCCGATGGTGACTGCGCCGGCTGCCGGGACTCAGCAGAGTAGACCCGACCGCCAGAAAAGGAGCAGGCAATGGCCAAGCACATCATCCATTTCACCGGCCCGATCAATTCGTCCACCTGCGGCAACCTCATCGGCACCTGCACGCGGGCGCTGCAGCAGGGCGCCACGCACCTGCAGCTGAACATCGTCACAATGGGCGGCGATTGCGCCTACGGCTTCAGCCTGTACAACTACCTGCTGGCGTTGCCGGTGCAGGTGGACACGCACAACCTCGGCACGGTCGAGTCCATGGGCAACATCCTCTTCCTGGCCGGCAAGCACCGCACGGCCTGCCCGCTGAGCAAGTTCCTGTTCCATCCCTTCCACTGGACGCTGCATGGATCGGTCGATCACGCGCGCATGATGGAATACGCCGCGAGCCTCGAGCACGACCTGCGCCTGTACGACCAGATCGTCAGCCAGCACACCCGCGGCGCGGTCGAACACCTGGACATCCCCCGTTGCCTGACGGGGCAGTCGAAGATCCTCGATCCGGAAGAGGCGCTGGCCTGCGGGCTGATCCACGCCATCGACGCCCTGCCGATTCCAGATGCCGCCTGCCAGTGGAGCGTCCACGCCTGAGCGCCACCGGGGAAAAAATCCGAACCATCGCCATCGAGGTCTTTCCACCGAGGGACATCAACCCAGAGGAGGACCCACCATGCGAGCACAATCCATGCAGGACCGCTCCGGCGAACACGGCTCCATGACCGTGCGCGAAATCATGAGCCGCGAAGTCAGGACGATTTCCCCCGACACCACGCTGCAGGAGGCAGCCTTGCTGATGCGCCAGGTGGACGTGGGCGCCTTGCTGGTCAATGACGGCGACCAGCTCAGCGGCATCGTCACCGACCGTGACCTGGTGATCCGCGCCCTGGCCGATGGGCTGGACGCGCGGACGCCGGTGAGCGAAGTCATGAGCGGCGAGGTCTGCTACTGCTTCGATGACGAATCGGTCGACCACGTCGCGAAGAACATGGCGCAGATCGAGAAACGCCGCCTGGCCGTGGTCAACCGCGAGAAGCGCCTGGTTGGCATCGTGTCGCTGGCCAACGTCGCCAGCTGCAACGCCGACAAGGTCAGCGCCAACCTCCTGCGCGGGGTAGCGCGGGCGCACTGATGGTTGCCGCGGAGCACCGCTGAGGTTCGCTTCCGGAGGAGCGGACCTTGTCCGCGAAGGGTGAGCATGGCACGCCCTGTCAGGATTTCGCGGATAAGATCCGCTCCTACGAGAGGGGGACCCTGTAGGAGCGAGCTTGCTCGCGAACCCGGTTTCCCGGATGCATTGGCGCCGTCGGTAACTCCTGTTCGCGAGCAAGCTCGCTCCTACGAAACGCCGAGCAGTTGCAGTGCATCGGCGCGAACGTCCGCGCGCTCGTAGGAGCGGACCTTGTCCGCGAAATCCATCCGGCAAGGGTGCAGTGCCCGACCGCCTGCGCACGCTTCGTGCTCAAACGACCCGCTTGCGCAGCCGTGCAATAAGCTTCTGCCGCTGCTCGCTGTCCGCTTCCCAGACCTTGCCGTCCAGCGCGTGGCAGATCAGCCAGATTTCCTCATTGTTCAACATCACCGCACCGCCGCCGGATTCCGCGCGGCGCTTGCGATAGGCGGCCTGCTTTTCCGCATTGGTCAGCGCGCCTTCCTTGCGCGGCCGGCCCTTGCGTGGGGCTTCGAAGGCGTCGCGGGTGGCTCTGTCCTTGGCATCTTTCACGTCAAGCTCCTTGGCTTCGGTAACGCGTTACGGTTGATTGTGCCTGGAAATGGCAACGCGTTACCAATATTCCACACTCGCCCGTGCTGGCAATCGTCCCCCTGCGAGGTAATGGCCGCTGCTCGTCGTGATGGAATGAATCGCCACCGGGCAACTGATTCGAACTCCCGCCACCTCCTGTTTTCAATTCTGGTGTCAGCGGCGCCCTGGGCGTCGCTCATTCCTTGCGCCTTCCTGGCGCGTCAGCGGAGGTACACCATGAGCAGCAACCTGCAAGGCAAGAAGGTCCTGATCATCACCGCCAACACCGGCATCGAGCGCGACGAACTGCTCAAGCCCATGCAGGCATTGAAGGAGCAGGGCGCCAACGTCACCCACGCCAGCGTGAAAGGCGGCCAGGCCCAGACCTGGGTGAAGGACAGCGAAAAGGACGTGGCGGTGAACAGCGACACCCAGCTCAAGGGCGTTGAAGCCGGCGACTACGACCTGCTGGTGATTCCCGGCGGCACCGTGAATGCCGACACCCTGCGCCAGGACGCCGATGCCCAGCGCCTGGTGAAGGAGTTCCGCGATGCCGGCAAGCCGGTGGCCGCCATCTGCCACGGCCCCTGGCTGCTGATCGATGCTGGCGTCACCGACGGCAAATCGCTGACTTCCTACGCCAGCGTGCGCACTGACCTGGTGAATGCCGGCGCCGACTGGGTGGACGCCCAGGTGCAGGTCTGCCCCGCCCAGGGCTGGACGCTGATCACCTCGCGCACTCCCGACGACCTGCCGGCGTTCAACGACGCCATCGGCAAGACCCTGCAGGCGGCCTGAACCATGGCCAGGCGTGCTTCTTCACTGCGCATCGCCACGTTCAACGTCAACGGCATCCAGACGCGCCTGGCCGGGCTGCTCGCCTGGCTGGAGCGTGAGGCACCGGATGTGGTGTGCCTGCAGGAACTCAAGGCGCCGGACAGCCGTTTCCCCGTGCAGGCGCTGGAGGCGGCGGGTTACGGGGCGATCTGGCAGGGGCAGACTTCCTGGAACGGCGTGGCCATCCTCGCGCGCGGCGCGCAACCGCTGGAGGTGCGCCGTGGTCTGCCCGGCAACGAGGCGGACAGCCACAGCCGCTACCTGGAAGCGGCCGTGCACGGCGTGCTGGTGGCCTGCCTCTACCTGCCCAACGGCAACCCGCAGCCGGGCCCGAAGTTCGACTACAAGCTGGACTGGTTCGAGCACCTGATCCGCCATGCCGCCGGCCTCATGGACAGCGGCCATCCGACGGTACTCGCCGGGGACTTCAACGTGGTGCCGACCGACTTCGACATCTACGACACCCGCTCCTGGAAGAAGGACGCCCTGCTGCAGCCGGAATCCCGCGAATGCTTCGCCCGGTTGCTGCAGCAGGGCTGGACGGATGCGCTGCGGCAGCGCTATCCGGATGAACGCGTCTACACCTTCTGGGATTACTTCCGTAATCACTGGCAGCGCAACGCCGGCCTGCGCATCGACCACCTGCTGCTCAGCCGCAGCCTGGCTGACAGCCTGCTGGATGCGGGAGTGGATAGCTGGGTGCGCGGCGAAGAGCACGCCAGCGACCATGCGCCGACCTGGGTGAGTCTGCGACGGCCCAAAGCCAAGGGCGGTTAGGCCGGATTCGCGCGGGACGAGGATCGCAGGGGCGCGGGGGAGTCAGGCGGAATCCATCGCGGATGAATCCGCTCCTACGCCGAGCATGCCGACCCACCGGGTTGCCCTTCGCACCGAGTGGTTGACGGAGAGGGTCGGCGTGAGTGGCCTCGTGATCTCAGTGCGGCGTTCCGATCATCGAGGCGGAGTCGGTGAGGGCCAGGGCGCGACGCAAGGTCAGCGCCAGGGAGGCGACGGCCGTCACGCTGGCCCAGTGCTCGGGCCGGATGCGCGCGGCGGCGAGAATGGTTTCCCCGGTATCCAGCGCCGCCAGGCGGACCGAGAGCGTGGCATCGCATTCCAGGGTGCATTCGCACTCCAGGTGCGCAAAGCACGCTTCCAGAACGTCTTTCGCCAGGATGAACTCCTGCATGATTGCCCCCTTGTTGTCGGTGCTTGTCGGGCACGCTTGCGTAAACCAGTCAAGGAGCAATTCGCAGGCCAGGCCTGGAGGAGGGCGCAAGCGGCATGGCACCGTGGGGCATGCGCGGAATCTGCAAGATGCCGCCCTGGATTCATTGCAGTTTGCAAAGGCTGCCGCCTGGTTTGCTGCTCGTCCCATGGCGCTGGTGCCCGAGGCGCGGAGGTTTACCCAGGAGCGAACCCTGCCCGCGAAACCCCGGCACCGCCGCCACGCCCTGTCAGGCGAAATCCACCAGATACTGCGCCAAGGTGCGCGCGCAGGCTGAGATGCCATCGGCGAGGACCATCTCGTAGCCGTGGGTGTTTTCCGTGGGGATGCCCAGGCAGCCGGTCTGCGGGCAGATGCCGCTGGCCAGTACGGCACTGGCATCCGAGGCGAAGTCCAGCAGCAGCGCGTATTGCGGCTGGTAGCCGCTGCGCACGCCGGCGCGATACAGCTGCTCGGCCACCGAGCGGGTGTAATAGGCCTTCTGGTCGCCGGTGTTGATCACCGGGTCGACGCTCAGTTGCGTCGCGTATTCCGGCAGCACCGGGGCGACCTCGATGGCCAGCGTGACGTCGCCGGGCAGCATCCTGGCGGCATACATGGCGCCGGAGTTGGATTCTTCCTCCATGGTGGTGAAGACGAAGTAGACGTCGCAGCCCAGTTCATGCCGCCGCGTCGCCAGCAGCGCGGCGCATTCGATACAGGCGGCCAGCGGCGCGCGGTCATCGAGGAAGTGCGCGGCGATGGTGTCGCCCACGCGCCAGGGCTGGCGCCAATGCCGCGACAACACCACCCGGGTGCCCGGCCGGACTCCGGCTTCGCGCAGCTGCTGCTTGCTCAGGCGCGTCACCACATGCACATCCGCCCACTGCACCGCGCCGCTCTGCACATCCTTGCCCTGGGGCGACTCGCTGGTGATGTGCATCGAGCCGAACGACAGCACGCCGGGCAATGCGCCGCCCTCGGCGAGGATGTCCACCGGGCAGACACCGAAATTGACCGGGTTCGCGCCGCCCAGCGCCACCACCCGCAGCGCACCGTCCTCCTCGACGCGCTTGACGATCATGGCGATCTCATCCAGGTGCGCCATGACCTTCACCGCCGGGCCGTTGGCCGGCGCGCCCCGGATCAGGCCGATGAGGTTGCCCGCGGGGTCGGTCCAGACGCGGTCGCAGGATTTCACCAGCTCGCCATGGCAGACGGCACGCACCTCGTCTTCCTGGCCGCCAGGGCCGCGGGCGAGCAGCAGTTCGTCGAGCAGGCGGTTGCCGCTGCCGGGCGGGGTGGGGTGGATGGCTTCCATCGGCGATGCTCCTGTCAGTGATGCTGAGCGGAGGACTTGCCGGCCGGCGCCGAGGTTCAACCGAACGGCTGAACGAGCCGGCCGTGCCTTTTTCGATGGAACTGCCCGACTGTCGCGCCAGTCAGTGCATGAAACACAGCCATGAACCGGAGGCGCCATGCAGCAGGAGTCGTTGGCCAAGCGGTACCGCGTCCGCTTTGTGAGGAATGGCCAGGCATTCGAATTCCATGCCGACGATCCCGTCATGAGCGAAGCCCGCGCCTGGTTCCACGTGGCCCGCCACCTGCACATCCCGGTCAACGACCTGCAGGGTTTCCAGTTGCTCTACCACACCATTCGACGCCACGTGGAAGCGCATAACGTGCGCGACGTGAGCTTCGAGGATGCTGCCGGCTGATTCATTTCGGTCGCGGTTCGTGAAGCCGCAAGTCCGGACGGGACAACCTGTCTTCACGCAGATCGCGTACGGCCCTCGTCAATGCACGGGCGACGTTGCGCACCTCTTCCTGCACCGCCGTGTCGGCGTCCAGTTCATCGTGGCTGGTCGCGTACGGGCGGTAGTAGCCGATGTAGCGTTCCAGCCGTGCCATGGCGCCGGCGTCCACCAGGCCCATCCAGTCCAGCCAGTCCGACAGGGCATGGCGTACGCCCTCGATACCGGCCACGTCGCCATGCACCACCACGCCATAGGCGCGGCCCGCCAGATGCTTGGGATAGGGCCAGCCGTCCAGTTCGATGCGCTTGGCCCGGGCCGCATCCTTGCCTTGCGTGCTGGTCGGGTCCGGGTTGCCGCCGTCGGCGCAGACCAGGCGGTCGATCATCAGCTTCAGCGGGCCGGGCGACTGGTACCAGTACACCGGCGTGATCAGCAGCACGCCATCGGCCGCGACCCAGCGCGGGTAGATGGCATTCATCACGTCGCCGACCTGGTCCAGCGAATGGTTGGGGTAGCAACTGCACGGCCAATGGCAGAGCGGCATCGCGGTCGAAACGCAGGCCTTGCAGGGGAAGATGCGCTGGCCGTATTCGGAGGTGAGCAGGCTGAGGTCGAGCAGGTCCGCTTCGATGCCCGCCAGGCGCAGCTCGACTTCCGCCAGGCGCGCCATGCGCCAGCTCTTGGACAGCTCGCCTGGACAGCTGCCATCGTTGCGCGCCGAACCGGTGACGATCAGCACGCGCGGCGGCAGGCTGCGTGACAGGCGCTGCCGTTCTGCGGCGTGGATCGCCTGGCGCGCCTCGATCCAGTCCACCGCCAGCTCGTACTCCGGGTCGGCGTAGCCAGGCCCGGCCTTGCGCTTGAGCGGCGCCTTGCGGCTGTCCCGATAGGCCTCCCAGGCGATGCTCTCGATGCGCTGCAGGGCGGCGTCCTCGGCGCGGTAGGCGGGGTCCTTGAAACGTTCGCGAAAGCGCGCGGAAAAGGTCTCGCGGTCGATCTTCTCCGGCGCCTCGCCGTGGCGCGGGCGGATGCTCATCAGGCCTCCTTCGGGGCTCGGTACGACCGCCGCAGCGGCCCATGCTGTTGCGAGGGGCAGGGCTTGGGCGAGTTCAAACATTCCCCCCGGCGGCGCCGGCGCGAACCTCCGGGCAGAGTGGCTGAACCTTGCCGCTAGGCCCCAGTCAGCCGAAGACGACGGGCGACGGAGAACCCCATGCAAGCCGTGCTTTCGACCGGGTACCTGCTGTATGTCCTGCTGCCGCTCTGGCTCGCGGCGGGCTTCGCCGACTGGCTGTGCCATCGTCGCACGGACATCGCCCATACCAGCGGCACCCGCGAATCGGCGCTGCACCTGCTGATGCTGCTGGAAGTCGGGGTGCCGCTGCAGGCCGCGCTGTTCCTGCAGATAAACGCCGGGCTGATCCTGCTGATGCTGGTGTGTTTCCTCGCCCATGAGCTGACCGCCCTGTGGGATGTGAGCATGGCCGTGCAGCAGCGCCGGGTCTCGCCCATCGAGCAGCACGTGCACAGCTTCCTGGAGCTGATCCCGTTCATGGCCATCAGCGTGGTCTGCCTGCTGCACTGGGACCAGGCCAGCGCGTTGCTGCCGGGCCAGTGGGAGCGGGCGCAGTTCGAGTTGCGTCGCAAGGAACCGGCGCTGCCCGACGCCTACGTGGTCGGCATCATCACCGCCACCCTGCTGCTCTCGGTCCTGCCGTACCTGGAGGAATTGCTGCGCTGTCATCGCGCCGCGCGGCGTCACCAGCCACCGAACCTGGAGGTACATCGACCATGAATTCACCCCCATCCAACCCCGGCCACCTGCAGGGCTGGGAACGCGTCTTGTCCATCGGCGCCGGGCTGGTCCTGACCGGCGCGGCATTACAGCGAAGAGTGGCGCTCCCCTGGGTGGCTGCCGGCTTGCTGTGCGGCCTGCGTGGCGTGCGCGGGCATTGCCGGGCCAAGGCGCTGCTGGAGGACCCCGCGCAGGAGCTGCAACGCCTCGCCGCACGCCTGCATGGACTGGCGGCGCGCATCGAGAGGATGAGCCAGCGCCTGGAGCCCGCCCGGCCCGTTGGGGAAAATCCGCTGGCCCCGGAGAGAGACCAACTCAAACGCTACGAGGAGTGACGAGCATGCCTGATACCCGGACCTTTACCGTGCATTACCGACTCCACGACCAGCCCTGCAGCATCGAAGTGAACAGCTTCTCCGGCTCGCTGACGCCGGACCAGGCGCGCTTCTATGTGCAGGCGCGGCATGCCGAGGCCAACCCGGCGGACATCACCGATATCCGCATCGAGCTTCCCTGAGCCTGGGGCGCGCGCCAGTCGCCGGGCCACCACGGGAATACGCCCGTCGGCCAGGTCGAACTCGCGCGCACGCCAGCGGCTCCACGCAGATGTACCCACCGCAGGAGATTGCACCATGAACCCGCAGAACGATTCGCCCCGCCAGGGCACCGAAGCCGGCCGCCAGAACATCCCCGGCGAGCTGCATCCGGAATGGGAAAAGGACGGCGACCGCGCCGACCAGCCGCCCAGCGAAGAACCCGAGGTCTCTCCCAGTGACCCGGACATCGCCGGGATCGGCGAGGAGAACCGCCCCGGCTGACGCCCGTGCCAAACCCGCCCGGCCTTGCGCCGGGCGGCTCGTTCAGGGCCGCAGGATGACCTTGCGGCAATCCTCCAGCTTGCGATTGAAGATGTCATAACCCTGGGCGGCCTCTTCCAGCGTCATGCGGTGGGTGATGATTTCCTCGGGGCGCAGGTTGCCCTCGTTGATCGCCTCCAGCAGTTCCGGCAGCAGGGGTTGGACATGGGTCTGGCCCATCTTGAAGGTCAGCCCCTTGTCGAACGCATCACCGAACAGGAAGCCGTGAATGAAGCCGGCATACACGCCCGGCACGCTGATCGTGCCGCCACGCCGCACCGCGGCGATGCACTGGCGCAGCGCCTTGCCGCTGCTGGTCTCGACCTTCAGGGCGGTGAGGACGGTCTCGGTGGTGCTGCCCTTGGCCTCGAAGCCGACGGCGTCCACCACCGCGTCGACGCCGCGATGGCCGGGCGTCTGCGAGATGATGGTGGCCGCAGGGTCGTCGTCGATGTCGAAGTTGATCGGGATGACGCCGTAGGTGTGCTCGGCGAAATGCAGCCGGTAGGCATGGTGGTCGACCATGAAGATCCTGTCGGCGCCGAGCATCCGCGCGCAGGCGGCGGCCATCAGCCCGACCGGGCCGGCTCCGTAGATCGCCACGCTGCTGCCGGGGCCGACGCCGGCATTGAGTACTGCCTGGTAGCCGGTGGGCAGGATGTCGGTGAGGAACAGCACGCGCTCGTCATCGAGGATATCGGGTACCACGAAGGGGCCGGCATTGGCCTTGGGCACCCGTACATATTCTGCCTGGCCGCCCGGTACGCCGCCGTACAGGTGGCTGTAGCCGAACAACGCAGCGCCCGGCGGAATCTGCTTCTTGTTGAGGATCGCGCCGCGCCCGTCATTGGTGGTTTCGCAGGCGGCGTGCAGGTTCATCTGGCAGAAGAAGCACTGCCCGCAGGCGATGACGAAGGGGATGATGACCCTGTCGCCCGGCTGCACCGCAGTGACGCCGCTGCCGACTTCCTCGACTATGCCCATGAACTCGTGGCCGAGGATGTCGCCGCTTTCCACCCTGGGGATCTTGCCGCGGTAGAGGTGCAGGTCCGAGCCGCAGATCGCTGTGGCGGTGACCTTGAGGATGATGTCGTCCGCTTCCTTGAGGACCGGGTCGGGTACGTTGTCGACGCGCACGTCGTGGCTGCCGTGGTAGGTCAGTGCTCGCATGACGGTCTCCTGTCACAGGTGCCCGCGGGGGCGCCTGCTCGGGTGGGGGAGGCGCGGGGCGCGCCGGGAGCATGGGCGTGCGGTCCGCCTGCGCGGCGTGCCCATGCCTGCTGTGAACCATGGCCGGGGAGGCTGTTCAGATTTCTTCCCCGGCGGTCATGCGCTTGCGCCAGCGTCGCTAGCTGAGCTGCACCCACAGCGAGAACAGCGCCATGACCGCCCAGAACGCGGCGAACAGGAAGGGCGTGCGCCGCGAGAACAACAGTGACTTGTCGAAGCTCGCCCGGTCGGATTCCCGTTCGCTGAACAGCGGCGATTCGTCGTAGGCGCGGCCCATCTTCGGCTCGCTGCGCAGCAGCTGCGTCTGCTTGAAGTGCCAGTGGTGGATGATGTCCGACGAGGCCTTGATGCCGGGCCAGGCATGCAGCGAGTTGATGAGCCCCAGCAAGGCCAGGAGGCCGGGAATCACCAGAGTGAACACCTCGCCCCAGGCGGGGTTCAGGTTGGCCATGGACGAGGCGTAGGCGATGACCAGGAAGGACTGCGCAGTGAGGTAGGCGTTGGTCCGGCTGGACAGCATGCCCATCTCGTAGTGGATCTCGCGCCGGTAGAAGTCCAGCCGCTCCTTGGGCGTGCCGAACATGTGGGTGTTGTCGGGCTCCAAGTCCTGTCCCGGAGCGGTAATCAACCGCGACATAGGCTGCCTTGTTGTCATGGAGTGGATGAAGGCTTTTCGCCGGGACGCCAGGGAACGATCCCCATGCCGCATGCCGGGAAACACCTCCGCGGGCAAGACCGTGCGCGATAGCCGACCTACAGGTGCGAAGGGCTGGAGAAGGCGAAGTTCAGTGAGTTCGATGGACGGGGCCGCCGCGTGGTAGTCGGCGGATAACCCGTTCCGGGTTATGCGCCCTACGCCTGCGCAAACCGGCACCCCGAACCCGTAGGAGCGGACCTTGTCCGCGAATGCTCAGCCCGTGCACAAGGGCTTCGCGGAGAAGCTCCGCTCCTACGAAAGCGGTCCTGTCGCCGACAGGTGATCGTAGGGCGCAAACCTGCACTTGTAGGAGCGGACCTTGTCCGCGATGTCTCAGCCCGTGCACAAAGGCTTCGCGGAGAAGCTCCGCTCCTACGAAAAAGCCGAATCGCCGCCAGGCAAAAAAATGCCCTCGCAAGCGAGGGCAGGAGACTTGGAGAAGACGCCACCTTCAACCTAGCAGGTTGGCGGCCCCCGTGAAGGATCGTCCTGTGCTAGGCCGCTGCGCTGCGCGGCATATGCCGATGCCAGGGCAATGCGTCGCGCCTGGCTTGGCCACCTGGCCCCTCGTCAATTGTGCTGAACGATTGCGCACGCTCTACCTCCTAGCGGAATACACCCTGGCAACGGCGCCGGACCACTGCGCCGTCGGCAGGCGCCCCCGCAATCCGAGAGGCTTCGCGATGAACCTGGAAACACTGGACCTGGCGCGGCTGCAGTTCGCCTTCACCGTGTCCTTCCACATTCTCTTTCCGGCCATCACCATTGGCCTGGCGAGCTACCTCGCGGTGCTCGAAGGCCTCTGGCTGCGCACGAAGGAAGAGGTCTACCGCGATCTCTACCACTTCTGGTCGAAGATATTCGCCGTCAATTTCGGCATGGGCGTGGTGTCCGGGCTGGTCATGGCGTATCAGTTCGGCACCAACTGGAGCGGCTTCTCGGCCTTCGCCGGCAGCATCACCGGGCCGCTGCTGACCTATGAAGTGCTCACTGCCTTCTTCCTCGAAGCCGGCTTCCTCGGCGTAATGCTGTTCGGCTGGCACAAGGTCGGGCCGGGATTGCACTTCTTCGCCACGATCATGGTTGCGGTCGGAACGCTGGTCTCGACCTTCTGGATTCTCGCCTCCAACAGCTGGATGCACACGCCCCAGGGCCACGAGATAGTCGATGGCCGGGTGATCCCCGCGGACTGGCTGGCGGTGATCTTCAACCCTTCGTTCCCGTATCGCCTGGTGCACATGAGCATCGCCGCGTTCCTCGCCACGGCCTTCTTCGTCGGGGCTTCCGGCGCGTGGCACCTGCTGCGCGGACGCAACACGCCGGCGGTCCGCAAGATGTTCTCCATGGCCATGTGGATGGCATTGCTGGTCGCTCCGGTGCAGGCGCTGGTGGGCGACGCCCACGGACTCAACACTCTGCAGTACCAGCCGGCGAAGATCGCCGCCATCGAGGGCCACTGGGACAACGCCGAAGGCGGGCCGACCCCGCTGATCCTGGTCGGCTGGCCGGACATGCAGCGCGAGGAAACCCGCTTCAAGGTCGAAGTGCCGGTGCTCGGCAGCCTGATCCTGCGGCACAGCACCAGCGAGCCGGTCCCGGCGTTGAAAGAATTCCCAGCGCAGGACCGACCCAACTCGACGGTAATCTTCTGGACCTTCCGCCTGATGGTCGGCCTGGGCCTGCTGATGATCCTGGTCGGGCTCTGCAGTGTATGGCTGCGCTGGCGCGGCCGGCTGTTCGACAGCCGCCCCTTCCTGCACCTGGTGCTGTGGATGGGGCCGTCCGGCCTGGTGGCGCTGCTGGCGGGCTGGGTCACCACCGAGATGGGTCGCCAGCCCTGGGTGGTGTACGGGCTGATGCGCACCAGCGAGGGCGTCTCGCCCCACGGCGCTGCCCAGCTGGGCTTCACGCTGGCGCTGTTCGTGGTCGTCTACTTCGCCGTGTTCGGCGTCGGCTTCGCCTACCTGCTGCGGCTGGTGCGCAAGGGCCCGCAGGCCGCCGAGGGGCAGGCGCCCAGCACGGGCGGGGCAGGGCAGCAGAGGACGGCGGCGAGGCCGCTGTCCGCCGCCGACAACCCCGACGACGCTGCGGGCGAGTTTCGCAACGAACAGCAGAGGAGCTGAATCATGGGCATCGACCTTCCGCTGATCTGGGCCGTGATCATCATCTTCAGCGTGATGATGTACGTGGTCATGGACGGCTTCGACCTGGGTATCGGCATCCTCTATCCCTTCTTCCCCGACCACGCCGACCGCGACGTGATGATGAATACCGTGGCGCCGGTCTGGGACGGCAACGAAACCTGGCTGGTGCTAGGCGGCGCGGGGCTTTTCGGCGCCTTTCCGCTGGCCTATTCGGTGGTGTTGCCGGCGTTGTACCTGCCGTTGATCCTGATGCTGGTGGGGTTGATCTTCCGCGGCGTGGCCTTTGAGTTCCGCTTCAAGGCACGGGAGGAAAAACGCCACCTCTGGGACAAGTCCTTCATCGTCGGCTCGCTGCTGGCGACCTTCTGCCAGGGCATGGTGCTGGGCACCTTCATCGACGGGCTCCAGGTGCGCGACGGACGCTTCGCCGGCGGCGCCTTCGAGTGGCTGGCACCGTTCCCGGTCTTCTGTGGGCTGGGCCTGGTGGTCGCCTACAGCCTGCTCGGCTGCACCTGGCTGATCCTCAAGACCGAAGGCCGGCTGCAGGCGCGCATGCATGAACTGGCGCGGCCGCTGGCGCTGGTGCTGCTGGCGGTGATCGGCATCGTCAGCCTGTGGACGCCGCTGACCCACCCGGCCATCGCCAGCCGCTGGTTCAGCCTGCCGAACGTCTTCCTGCTGTCGCCGGTGCCGCTGCTGGTGCTGCTGTGCTTCTGGATGCTGCTGCGCTCGGTGGCCCGCGACGACAACGCCAGGCCCTTCGTGCTGACCCTGGCGCTGATCTTCCTCGGCTATGCGGGACTGGGCATCAGCATCTGGCCGCACATCGTGCCGCCCTCGGTGAGCATCTGGGATGCCTCCGCGCCGCCCCAGAGCCAGGGCTTCATGCTGGTCGGCGCGCTGTTCATCATCCCGTTCATCCTGGGCTACACGGCGTGGAGCTACTACGTGTTCCGCGGCAAGACGACGGTGGAGAGCGGGTATCATTGAGCTTCCAGAGCGTAGGTCGGATAACCCGGAAGGGGTTATCCGCTGCTCATCTGGCGGCAGATAACGCTGGCGCGTTATGCGCCCTACGATACGGCCAGGAACATCCGTCGCCGCTTTCGTAGGAGCAACTGTCTTCTTCTGATAGTTCGTGCCTTGGATCTGCCCTCTCCCTAACCCTCTCCCTGAAGGGAGAGGGGACTGGTTGGGTGCCGGCTGAAGCCACAGTGTCAGGCGGCTCAGATAGCTCCCTCTCCCTTAGGAGCGGGGCACGCAGGGCGGGGGAGAGGGCGTACCCTGGCGCGATATTTCAGGTAGAGCAGAGCTTCTCCGCGAAATCCCGGCGCATCCGGGCAATCTCCATTCCCGCAGACCGTAGGGCGAATAACCCGGGACGGGTTATCCGCCGCGCGGTGGCGATGTCAGCGCGGGATTCGCGGCTTTCAATCAATTCGAGCGATCCCGCTCTTCATCCCCCGACAGCAGGTTGCCATGCCCCAGCCCGACCTCCCGGTTCGGCGAAACGCCGAACCGGCTCCAGATGCGCTCGTGGAAGTAGAACGCAACGGTGTTGCAGGCCGGCTCCACCAGGGCGATGAGGCCCCCGGTGAGGATCGAGCCGGTCAGCAGGTAGGCCACGCAGAAGGCAATGGAGAAGTGCAGCACGGCGAAAGTGCAGGTCTTGAGCAATGGCGCCGGCTTCTCCGAAGGACTGCAGCACGCCGTGAACAGGCGTGAATTCATCGCTTGGCCTCATCCGCGTCGGCGTGGTCGCGCGCCAGGAACGCGCGGGTGATTTCCGGCAGGTGCTCGCGCAGCCAGTCGGCCATCGCCACTTCCTGCGGCAGGATTTCCTTCAGCGCAGCTTCCGTGGCGTCGTCACCGACTTCCTGGGCGGCGGCAATCAGCACGGTGTAGGCGGCGATCTCCATGTTCTCGAACACGTAGCCGCTCATGGCGCCCTTGACCACTTCGTCGCTCACCGTCATGCCGCCCATCGCCTGGCCGAACGCCATGAGCTTGCCGCCGATGTCCTTGAGCGTGGACGGGCTGCTGCCCAACCGCTCCAGACAACCCTCGAGCAGACGCTGCTGGCCGCGGGTCTCCTCGAGGTGCTGCTGGATGCGGGTCTTGAGTTGCGGGTAGTTCTCCAGTCGGCCGGCCTGGGCCTCGAGCATCTTCTCGGCCTGTTGTTCCATGGCGTGGGCGTCGCGCAGCCAGTCCAGCAGGTTGTCTTTCTTGCTTGTCATGGCGAGGTCTCCTCGGTTGGGTTGTGTCCCTGCTGTGAGCTACCCAAAACGCCGCTGTTCAGTTTTCTTCGCCGAGCGGTAAAACAGCGAAACGGCAAGCGCAGCGGGCGTTTGCGAGAAGTTGTGAACTATCGGCAGAAGGTTTTCTCCACCTTTCGGGCACCAGGAAAAGGTGCCGTTTCGCCTTGCGACGGACGCTTAACGAAAGCCTGGAGGTAACATCCATGTTCGTGCACAACAAGCGACTGCAATACACGGTCAGGGTGGCGGCACCCGACCCCGGCCTGGCCAACCTGCTGCTGGAACAGTTCGGCGGCCCACAGGGGGAACTGGCTGCCGCGATGCGCTACTTCACCCAGGGCCTGGCCGAGTGCGACCCCGGCCGCAAGGACCTGCTGATGGACATCGCCACGGAGGAACTGAGCCACCTGGAGATCATCGGTTCCATCGTCGGCATGCTGAACAAGGGGGCCAAGGGACGACTGGCCGAAGGGATCGACGAGGAGGCCGAGCTCTACCGTTCACTAACCGGCGGCGGCAACGACTCGCACATCACCTCGATCCTCTATGGCGGCGGGCCGGCACTGGTGAATTCCGGTGGCGTGCCCTGGACGGCGGCCTACATCGACACCATCGGCGAACCCACTGCTGACCTGCGTTCGAACATCGCCGCCGAGGCGCGGGCGAAGATGATCTACGAGCGCCTGATCAACGTCACCGACGACCCCGGCATCAAGGATGCGCTGACCTTCCTCATGACCCGCGAACTGGCGCACCAGCAATCCTTCGAGAAGGCGTTGCACTCCATCCAGCCCAATTTCCCGCAGGGCAAGCTGCCGGGCCTGCCGGAATTCACCCGGAGCTACTTCAACCTGTCCCAGGGCGAAGGCGACACGCGCGGGCCGTGGAACGAAGGAGACGACTGGGAATACATCGAAGCGCCGGAACCGGCCGTGGATGGCGGCGACGGCAGCGCCAGCGTGCAGTTGTCCGATGAGGACAGCGAGGTGCTGGAACAGATGAAGGACCGCACCCGCTCCGACCCCATGGCCGACCCGGTGACCGGGGCCGACCTCGGCGCGGGATTGATCCCCCGGACCGAGTAAGCCAACCCTGCAACGAGAGCGTCGTCGCCGGCAACGCCGGTGGCGGCGCGAGGAGACCGACATGCCCCGAACGCCCCACGACCCTGATCGCTCCCGCCGCGAGCCGGAGCGTCCGCATCCGCGCAAGCTGCCCGACCGCGAGGACCAGTCCAGTACACCGCAACCGCAGTTCGACGTTTCCCGGCCGCTGCGCCGCAACATGCTGCACCCCGGCTAGCCAGGAGCGGCGCGGCGGCCCGGCCGTCGCGCACGCCGGTCAGTCCGGCTCGGGAATGATGGAAATCTTGCCGTTCTTCTCCAGGATGGCGAAACGGATCTGCTCCATGCGCTCCAGGCCCTGGGACTGCCGCGCTTCCAGCAACACGTCTTCCTCGCGCAGGCGTGCTTCGACCAGGCGATTATTCAGCGGCCGGCCGTATTCGACGATCAGCGTGGGCGAGCCCTCGATCACCCGGTCCACGAACGGATGGCGCAGTTTCACCAGCGAGAACAGCACGTCCATCACCACCAGGGTGATGATCACCAGCAGCGCGTTGGTGGTGGAGAAGTCATCGCCAAGCATGGCCTGCTGGGTGGCCTCGCTGATGATCATCAGCAGGAGCAGGTCGAAGGTGCTGACGTCCGCCAGGGCGCGCTTGCCTACCAGGCGGAACAGGATGACCAGGAACAGGTAGATGGTGACGGCGCGCAGGACCGAATCCATGGCGTTTCCTCCGGTGGCTCAGGGGTAGACGAACTGGCGGAACGACAGCTGTTCGCCGGCAAATTCGAGCCGATGCGAAAGCAGGCCGGCCTGGGTCGCCAGCAAGGCAAGGTAGAGGTGCAGTTCGCCGCGCTCATCGAGCTGACCCTGCAACTCCATGCCGCCGTTCCAGCTGCGCGCCGGTAGCGGAGGTTGCAGGCTCTGCAGGTCATGGGCGGCCAGCAGGTCGCCGTTCAGGCGCAGCTTTGCCGGCTGGCTCGGCTCTCCGTGCAGGATGATATGCAGGCGGCTGCTGGAGCCCAGGCGCTCGAATCTTTCGTATGCCACCTCCAAGTTGCCTCCCGGGCTGGTCATCTGCGCGCTGCTCAGCGGCCCGCTGGAAAAGACGCCGGTCAACGCCAGCAGCACGATGCCAACCAGCAGGACCAGCGAGATGCGCTCCAGCTTCCAGGCGCGGCGCTGGCTTTCGATGCGTTCGGGCACCGGATATTCCCGCTGGCTGAAATCCGCTTCGTTTTTCTCCTGCTCACCCATGGCCTGACTCCCTCGTTCCGTTACTGCTTGCGACCGGCGCGGGCGCGCTTTGGTGCCGAGGATTTTCCTGCCGCTTCGTTCGGGCGAATTGCATCGGGTTTTCCCGCCATTCGGGCGTTCTGCCCATGGCTGGCGGCGGTGTCGCGAGCGCCAGACGCTCTGGTCGGGCCTTTGCGGGTTTGCGCCGGTTGGGCCTGAAAGTTGCTGCAGCCTCCTGAACACCTGAGGAGGCGGCGATGAGCCTGCGAGAAGCATCGATCCTGATCCTGGAAGAAATGGCCGACGAGCTGTGGCGTATCGAGCAGTACCTGCTCGATCAAGGTCACGCGGTGCTGAGCGCCTCGTCCCTGCAGGCGGCGCTGGAGCACCTGAACTCCGGCGCGGTGATCGACCTTCTGCTGCTCGACGAACAGCTGGCCGAGCCCCATAGCGCCCTTGAGCTGGTCGAGGCGTGCCTGCCGGTGCGGCCGCGGATGCGCGTGCTGGGGTTGTCGTCCTCCGAGTCGCGGGTCCGCGCCGACGATGCGCCGTATCCGCTCCTGCTCAAACCCTTGCGCCTGGACGAACTGGAGCGGGCCATCGAAGGCGCCTTGCGCCGCCCGGCCATCACGCCCTGGCAGGAGTGTTGAAGATGTTCGAAGCCGATCTGCGTGAAGCCGGCCAGCGAGTGGTGGATTACCTGCGCAGCCAGCGCCTGCGCCTGCTGACGGCCGAATCCTGCACCGGCGGCCATATCGCCGCGGTGCTGTCCGCCGTGCCCGGCAGTGGCGACGTGATGGAAGGCGGCCTGGTGGTCTATTCGCCCAGCGCCAAGCGTGAGCTGCTCGGGGTGGAGGCGATGTGGCTGGAAGACTTCAACCTGACCAGCGTCGAAGTCGCCGGCGCCATGGCCAACGCCGCGCTGCGCTACGAGGAGGCGAACGCCGTGCTGTCGGTGACCGGCCTGCTGGGCGAGGAGGGCAAGGACGGCATCCCGCCGGGCACGGTGTGCCTGGGCTGGGGCTTCCGCATGCCCGACGGGGTGGCGCTGTTCACCCGGCGCATGCGCTTTACCGGCGACCCCGAATGGATGCGCCGGCAGACCATCCGCCAGGGCCTGGAACTGATACCCGAATTCCACCGCAGGGCATTGCTCGGCGAAAGACGCTGAGGCGCCCGGCGGTGAATAACCACGGCACTGCCGAACGGCATGACCGATCCACTACAAGAAGCCCTGAGAGGAGACCGACGATGAACGCCATCGAACTGCTCAAGCAAGACCATGAAGTCGTCAAGAAACTGCTCACCGAGCTGAGCGAAAGCACCGAGCGCGCGGTGAAGAAGCGCACCGAACTGCTGCGCAGGATCGAGCTGGAACTGACCCAGCACACCGCCATCGAGGAGGAGATCTTCTACCCGGCACTCAAGCAGGCGGGTGAGAAGGAGGACGCCAAGATGTACTTCGAGGCCAAGGAAGAACACCGTACGGTGGACTCCCTGGTGCTGCCGGACCTGAAGAAGACCCAGCCGGACAGCGTGGAATTCTCCGGCCGGGTAAAAGTGCTCAAGGAGCTGCTGGAGCACCACATCGAGGAAGAGGAAGAAGAGATGTTCCCGCGCGCCGAGGAACTGCTCGACCACGCCACCCTGGACCGCCTGGCCACCGCCATGCAGCAGCTCAAGAAAGACATCAAGGCGAGCTGGGAACAGCGCGCCGCGTGAGCCGAATGCCGTTGCCCCTGCCAGACGGGGGCAACGGCTTTTCCCGGAGTGCCAACGCCATGACCACGCCTGCCTATGTCATCAGCTATATCCTCGACAACCAGCCGATGAGCACCGTCCTGCACCAGGACGAGCTGACCCTGGAAGACGCCCGCCGCCATGTGCTGTCGCTGCACAGCCACGTCGACCCCAGCCATATCACCGATATCCAGCTGAGCCGCAACGAGCGCAGCCAGGAACGCGACACCACGCCGGGGCATTATCGGCAGCCCTGATTGCTGCAGGGCGTCGCTTCGTCTCCGGTTACGGGGTTCGCGAGCAAGCTCGCTCCTACGAACAGCCCTCACATCGTAGGGCGCATAACGCGCCAGCGTAACCCACCCTACGGAAACAGGGGCCTGTAGGAGCGAGCTTGCTCGCGAACCGCCGCGCTCAACGCTCGCGTAGGAGCGGACCTTGTCCGCGATGTCTTCGCTTCAATCGGACATTACCGGCGTTCGGCGGCTGGTCTTTCGCGGACAAGGTCCGCTCCTACGCATCCGGTTCGATCAGCCGTGGGTTCCACCCTACAAAAAAGCGGCACGCCAGGCGTGCCGCTTTTGCTTTCGATTCTTCATCCCTGAAGCGCCGCGGCATGGCCGCGGGGTCAGTCCTGGGTAGCGCTGTGGCTGCGCTGTCCGCCCTTGCGGCCGGCCTCCGATGCACGTTGCGGGTCGTTCTTGAAGTTGCCGCCGCTGTTCTGGCCGCCTTTCTTCCCCGCTTCGGAGGCGCGCTTGGGATCTGCCGCGAAGTTGCCTTTTCCGCCTCTGTGTTCAGCCATGGTGTTTCTCCTGTGAGGGTGTGAAAGCGAGCTACGTTGGCTCATGGGTTCCGCCGCTGCGCGGACCACCCGGCCCCAGGACCGGAAGGCGCCGCGCAGCGACGGAAACTCGGGTGTGGCCCCTGCACCGCGAACTGCGGCGAAGCAGTGAGGGGCGGGGCCACGAATCGGCAGCGGTGCCTGTTCACTCGCGGTGGCGCAGAAGGAACTGCCGCACGGCCTCGGCCGAGACGCCGACCGCATGCACCGCTTCGCGCAGGCGCTGCTCGCTGACGCCGAAGGCTTCGGCCCAGTAGCGTCGCTCGTAGTCCTCGTTGAGGTTGATCCGCGATGCATCGGCGGGGCCACGTATGTCGGGGTTGTCCATGGGCATTCCTTCAGGGCCGCCGCGCGGCCCGCGATCAGGCTGGGAAAGGTCAGTAGGCGTGCAGTCGCGTCCCGACCCCGGCCAGTTGGCGCAGGCGCTCGCCGGCAACGACGATCTTGCGCTGGCGGTGCTTGCCATAGCCGGGCTGGAAGGTGGGCAGCGGAATGCGCTTGGTGAAGACTGGGACGTGCTCGTCGGGCAGCGGACCATCGCCCAGGATCAGGTCGCGCTTGATGCGCCCGATCAGGTCGTCCAGCAATTGCCGATGCTGGAGGTCCTGGCGGGTGATGACGCGATCGAACAGATGCTCACCGGCATGGCTGCGGAAGGAGCACAGCAGCGCCTTGTCGGGGCGCCGGGTAAAGCTGATGCAGTACTCGGGCAGCGCCTGGCAGATGAGTTCCTGGGTGGTCTCGAAATCGAATTGCATGGGCGGGTTCCTCCTTGTTGGCTCTGGTAACGGAGCAACTGGCGGGCCAGCCAAAAAACGGCGTAAGTGCTTGATCTGTCGTTGGGCTACCTCGGAATTTGCACGCGAAGCGGCAGAAATGCCGTGCAATTTGCTACTGGCCTATTGCTAAGCGAAGCGGCTAGCACGCGGGTTTGCGGCCTTCCGTTCATCGAATCCGGGCAAACAAGTTGAACATCGGGGAGGGCATTTTTTCAGACCCGGTGTAAGGCATCGATTTCTCGACCTTGCATTCATCATTCACTGCCCAAGAGGTACTGAAAAATGACTAGCAACAAGAACCCCGGCAACTTTGCAAACGACCGTGAGAAAGCCAGCGAAGCAGGCAAGAAGGGCGGCCAGAACAGCGGAGGCAACTTCGCCAATGACCGCGAGAAGGCCAGCGAAGCAGGCAAGAAAGGCGGCCAGCACAGCCACGGCGGCGGTCGCAGCTGACGCCGGCTGAGCTGACTGCGCCACGCTCTCCCGCGGACTTTCCGCGGGGGATGCGGACGCGAAGGACCCGGCCCTTGCCGGCCGGGTCATCTTCGCTCTCGAAGACACCCCAATTGCATGTATCTATTGGAGGAGAAGGACATGAGCCAAGCCTTCCTGATCCGCGCGCAGGTCTCGCGCCCCCGACGACTGGCCGCGGCGATGCAGCTGCTGGGCGCCATCGGCTGCCTCGGCCTGGTTGCCAGCAACATCGCCCTGGCCGAGTCCCCGCAGCCCAAGGCCAACGAGCCGACCCAGGAAATGCCCCAGGGGCAATCCTCGGGCACGGCCAACCAGAAGACCCTGGAAACTTATCGAGACAAGCACGGCACCGTGCGTACCGAGGATGGCAGGAAGGTTCGCAGCGATGACGGCGACCGCAACAACCGCGGCCAGCCCGACGATTCACCCGAACATTCCAGCGAGGGCGGCGCCACCGACCCTGGCAGCGACCCGGGCGCCACTGAAAAACCGCGACCCTGACACCTGCCGGGACGACAGCCCGCAAGCACAGCCCGCAAAGCCAGTGATGGCGTGATGACTCCGAACCGAGGACAGAACCATGAACATGAACCAGATTGCCGGGCTCTTCGAGGACTTCATTCCCAGCTATGAATGCCACGCCAGCGCCGGCGCCCAGGGCTCGATCACGCTGCAGTTCGACAGCCGGGTGACCTCTGACGCGCATTTCACCATTCAGGGCATCACCCCCGAACGGCTGGCCAGCGAGCAGCGCATCCAGGCGATCAGCCAGACCCTGCAGGACGAGTTCGCCCTGGTCCGCGCGGGCCTGCAGCGCAAACCGCGCGTGTAAGGCCGGGCTTCCAGCCCAGGGGCAACTGCTGCCCGGGCGGCAGCGCCGTTCGGAACCTGGGGCGGGAGCAGGGCAGGCGCGGCGGTAAGATTGTGGGATCACCAGCCGGCCAGGAGGGTCAAAAGATCACCGCCACCGCCCTGGCACGCGGCATAAAGCCATGATTTGGACGGGCATTTTTTCTTAATACTGTTGGAACTGCGCGAATTCACCGTCGATAATCTCCAGCTCTCTCGAAGGTAGAGTTCGGAACGAGGCCAACCAGGTGAGCAAGCGACGGACAACGAAACAAGGCACCGCCCAGGATGTGCAGCCCAGCCACCTGAAATTCCCGGTCGTGGGCATAGGCGCCTCCGCTGGCGGACTGGCAGCGCTGCTGCGGCTGTTCGAGAACATGCCCCACGACAACGGCATGGCCTTCGTCGTGGTGATGCACCTGTCGCCCACTCACGAAAGCAGCGCCCATACCATCCTGCAGAAAGCCACCAAGATGAAGGTGCGCCAGGTGACCGAGGCGATGCCGGTGGAGCAGAACTGCATCTACCTGATATCCCCGGCCATGCAGCTGACCATGAACGACGGTTACCTGCGCGTCAGCGAACTGAGCTCCACCCAGCCGCGACACATCGCCATCGACCTGTTCATGCGCACCCTGGCCGATGCCCATGCCGAGCGGGCCGTCGGCGTCGTGCTCAGCGGCAACGGCAGCGACGGTTCCTCCGGCCTTTGCCGGATCAAGGAGCAGGGCGGGGTGACCATCGCCCAGGCGCCGGACGACGCCGAATTCGACGACATGCCGCGCAGCGCCATCGCCACCGGGCAGGTGGATTTCATCCTGCCGGTGGTGGACATCCCGCAGAAGCTCGTCGAGCTGTGGGAGACCATGCGCAGCATCCAGTTGCCGCGCGAGGCCGAAGTCAGCGCGCCGATCCAGACCATCGAGGACCCGGAACAGGCCCGCGTGGCGGAAACGGCCCTGCGCGACGTCCTGACCCTGCTGCGCACGCGTACCGGGCATGACTTCAAGCACTACAAGCGCGCCACCGTGCTGCGCCGCATCGAGCGGCGCATGCAGGTCAACCGCCTGAGCGACCTGCCGGGCTATCGCGCCTTCCTGCAGTCCAACCCGGAAGAAACCAAGCACCTGCTGGCCGACATGCTGATCGGCGTGACCAATTTCTTCCGCGACCGCGAAGCCTTCGAGGCGCTGGAGCGGGAGATCATCCCGCGGCTGTTCGAGATGCCCAGCGACGGCGAATCGCAGATCCGCGTGTGGAGCGCCGGCTGCTCCTCCGGCGAGGAAGCCTATTCGATGGCCATGCTGCTCTCGGAGTACGTCGAGTACAGCGAGAGCGACCGCAAATTCCAGGTGTTCGCCACCGACATCGACGAGCACTCCATCGCCATCGGCCGCAGCGGCGTCTATCCCGAGGCGATCCTGCCGGACATCACCCCCCAGCGCCTGCGCCAGTACCTGACCAAGGAGCAGACGCGCTACCGGGTGAAGAAGGAAATCCGCGAGCGCGTGCTGTTCGCCATGCACAACCTGCTGCGCGACCCGCCGTTCTCCAAGCTGCACCTGATCTCCTGCCGCAACCTGCTGATCTACCTCGACCGCGAGGTACAGGCGGACATCCTGCAGATGTTCCACTTCGCCCTCGCGCCGGGCGGCTACCTGTTCCTGGGCAGCTCCGAGTCGGCGGACGTGTGCATGGACCTGTTCGCCCCGGTGGACAAGAAGAACCGCATCTACCGCGCCAAGGCGACCTCGGCCATCGGCCGCTCTGCCGCGGCGCTGCCGCTGATCGCCCAGACCGACACACTGCCGGCGGCCAGCGAGCGCCCGGTGGAGCGCCGGCGCATCTCCTTCGCCGAGGTGCACCAGCGCGTGCTGGAGCAATATGCGCCGCCCAGCGTGGTGGTGAACCACGAGTCGAACATCGTGCACATGTCCGATCAGGCCGGACGCTACCTGCGCTACGTCGGCGGCGAGCCGTCGCACAATCTGCTGTCGCTGATCCACCCGTCACTGCGCCTGGAGCTGCGTACCGCGCTGTTCCAGGCCTTCCAGACCAGCAAGAGCGTCGAGGCGCGGCGCGTCAAGCACGAGCGCGACGGCGCAAGCTCGTACATCAACATGGTGGTGCGACCGTTCCGCGACATGGACGCCGACTTCGCCCTGGTGATCTTCGACGAGGTCGAGGAAACCATGAGCAATGACGTCGACCCGTCGAAGATCGACCTCAAGGACAACGTCCTCTCGCAGCTGGAAAGCGAGCTGCAGCGCAACAAGGAACAGCTGCAGATCACCATCGAGCAGTCGGAAACCTCCACCGAGGAGCTCAAGGCCTCCAACGAGGAACTGCAGGCGATCAACGAGGAGCTGCGGTCCACCACCGAGGAGCTGGAGACCAGCAAGGAAGAGCTGCAGTCGATCAACGAGGAACTGATCACGGTCAACCAGGAGCTCAAGACCAAGGTCGAGGAAACCAGCAAGATCAACGACGACCTGCAGAACCTGATCGCCTCCACCGACATCGCCACGGTGTTCGTCGACCGTGCCATGCGCATCAAGTCCTTCACCCCGCGTGCCTCCGCGATCTTCAGCATCATTGCCTCGGACACCGGGCGCTCGCTGCTGGACATCACCCACAGGCTGATCTATCCGGACCTGGCCAGCGATGCCGCCCAGGCCTTCGAGTCGCTGCGTACCATCGAGCGCGAGGTGGCTAGCAAGGACGAGCGCTGGTACATCGTGCGCATGCTGCCGTATCGCACCACGGAGAACGTGATCGACGGCGCGGTGCTGACCTTCATCGACATCACCCAGCGGCGCGTCGCCGAAGAAAAGATGCGCGAGAGCGAGGAGCGCCTGCGCCAGGCGGCGGAAAGCACCCAGGACTTCATCATCATCACCCTGGACCGCGACGGCTGTATCACCGGCTGGAACAGGGGCGCCGAGCGCGCCTACGGCCACCGCGAAAAGGACGTGGTGGGCAAGAGCGCCGAGCTCATCTACAGCGGCGAGGACCGCCGCTCCGGGGTATTCCAGGAAGAGTTGCGCGTGGCCAGCGAGAACGGCCGGGCGGAAGAAGACCGCTGGCACGTACGCAAGGACGGCTCGCGCTTCTTCTGCAGCAGCGTGACCAGTGCCCTGCCCAATGCCGGCCCCCACGGCTACGCCAAGATCGGCCGCGACATCACCACCAAGAAACGCGAGGAGACCGAACAGGTTTCACGCCTGGAGCAGAACCAGGCGACCATCCGCCTGCGCGACGAGTTCTTCGCGATGATGTCCCACGAGCTCAAGCATCCGCTGAATCTCATCCAGCTCAACACCGAGCTGATCGGCCGGTTGTCCTCGGTACGCAGCCACGCCATCGCCGCGCGAGCCATCGAGAGCATCCAGAGCTCGGTGCGCAGCCAGGCGCGGATCATCGACGACCTGCTCGACCTGTCCCGGGTCAATACCGGCAAGCTCAAGCTCAAGCTGGGCCCGGTGATAGTGCAGAACATCATCGAGGAAGTGGTGGGCGTGCTGGCCACCGAAAGCCACGAGAAGGACCTGGCCATCGAGCTGGATCTGCCGCCGCGCGGCACCGACCCGCTGGTGGCCGAAGGCGACCCCGTGCGGGTGGAACAGATCGTCTGGAACCTGCTGAGCAACGCGGTGAAGTTCACCCCCGAAAGGGGCACGATCCGCGTCGCGCTGGGCATGGACGGCGACATGCTGCGCATTACCGTCAGCGACGATGGGCAGGGCATCAGCGCCGAGGCGCTGCCGAAGATATTCGAGCTGTTCGGCCAGGCCACCGAGGCGCACCACCCGACCCACAAGGCCGGGCTGGGCATCGGCCTGGCGCTGGTGCGCGAACTGGTGGAGGCGCAGCACGGGCGCATCGAGGCGACGTCCGAAGGGCTCGGCCACGGCTGCACCTTCAGCGTCTGGCTGCCGCAGTACCAGCACGCCGGGCAGGTCGTCGATGCCGGGGAGGACACCGACGGCTACTTCGCCGGCTCGCACCTGCTGATCGTCGACGATTCGCCGGACATCCGTACCGTGATGCAGGCGCTGCTGGAAATGGAGGGCGCCACCGTGACCACTGCCGAGGATGGCGAGACTGCGCTCAGGGTGCTGAAGGATGGTCGCTACGACCTCATCCTTTCCGACATCGGCATGCCGGGCATGGATGGTCATGAGCTGATCCGCCGCGTGCGCCAGCTGCCGCTGCACGCGGAGACCCCGGCGGTGGCGCTGACCGGCTATGGGGCGGCGGCGGACGTGGAATTGGCTTACGAAGCGGGCTTCAACGCCCACGTCAGCAAGCCGGTATCGCTGGAAACCCTGCAGCGCGTGGCCGCCGAGCTCAAGGTCGCCAAGGTCTGACCCTGCAAGCGGTGGCGTCGATGAAGACGCCACCGCTTGCCTGGCCAGGCGTCAGGGCGAGATGGGGTCGCTGGCGGGGAAGGTTTCCTCCAGGGCGTGATCGATCCGCGATTCGGCTACCGTCGGGTTCGCCGGGCCCGGCGAGGTGACCGGCGCCAACGGTTCGGGCAGGGCCGTCTGCTGGCCGGTAATAGCCGCCTTCATGGCGCAATGCCCGGTAAATCCGCGCTTGGCCGCCAGCACCCCGGCGGCGACGCCCAGCCAGCCACCCAGCCCGCCCTTGCGAATGCCCATGCCGATGGCGGCCAGCCCCGTGGCAATCGATGTCGCCCGTTCCCATCCGCTCAGATTCTGCTCAGCCATGCTGTCCTCCTGCTTGGTCGGTGACACCCGGCTCGCCGCCCAGTGCGGCGCCCGGATACACAACGTAGGCAGATCGGCCGAAGGTTGGTTCGAAGAAGTTGCCCAGCGGCGTTCGAGGCCCCGCGCGGGTGGGGCCGCCCGTCGCGTGGCTGCAACTTGGGGCGGTAGCGCGGTTCACAGCCAGACCATTGCAAAGGAGTAGGAGAAGCCAATGACTGCCTGGCTCATCAGCTACCAGAAGGACAACAACACCAGCACCCTGGACATGCCCGGCCAGACCCAGCCGAGCCCGGAGCAGGCGGCCGAGTTCCTGCTGCAGTGGGCGCGGAAGAATCTTCCCGCCGGCGACTATGGCGACAAGCAGGACGAGCACGGCAGCGAGGCGACACTGGAGCTGCTGCACCGCTACGGCATCACGCTCACCGGCATCACGGCCAACTGAGCGACGGGCGTTCGCCCAGCAGGGAGGGCACAGGTACCGTACGCCTTGCCCAGCCGAGGAACCGCCAGTAGCAACCGCGAGCGCCGCCCCGGCGCCCGCGGGCCGCATCCTCAGTCCTCGCGGATGCGGTACCAGGTGACGTACAGCGCCGGCAGGAAGAACAGCGTCAGCAGGGTGGCGGCGATGATCCCGCCGATCATGGCGAAGGCCATGGGTCCCCAGAACACTTCGCGGGCGATGGGAATCATGCCCAGGCTGGCCGCCGCGGCCGTGAGCAGGATCGGCCGGGTGCGGTGGTGGGTCGCCTCGATGACCGACTTCCACGGCGAGCGGCCCTCGGCCTCGAACGCCTCGATCTGGGTTACCAGGATCACCGAGTTGCGGATGATGATGCCGATCAGCGCGAGAATCCCCAGGATGGCCACGAAGCCCATCGGCGTGCCGGTGGGCAGCAGCGCGGCGACCACGCCGATCACGCCCAGTGGCGCGACGCTGGCAACCAGCAGCGTCTTCTGCACGCTTTGCAGCTGGATCATCAGGAAAGTGGCCATGAGGAACAGCATCAGCGGCACCACCTGGCCTATCGGCCCCTGCGCCTTGCCGCTCTCCTCGACGGTGCCGCCAGTGGCGAGCCTGTAGTTGGGTGGCAGGCGGTCGGCGAACTTCTGGATCTCGGGCTTGAGGACCTTCACCAGATCGGTGGGCTGGATGTCGTCGACGATGCTCGCCTTGAGCGTGATGGTCGGCTTGCGGTCGCGCCGCCACACCAGCGGCTGCTCCAGCTCGTAGCCGACGCGGGCGAAGGCCTTGAGCGGAATCGACGTGCCGCTGGCGTTGACCATCTGCAGGTTCTCGATGGTTTCCGGCGAGCTGCGTTCGGCGCTTTCCGAGCGGCCGACAACGTTGATCAGGAAGATGTTGTCGCGCACCTGGGTCACGGTGGTGCCGGTGACCACGCTGTTGAGCATCTGCGCCACGTCCTCGGAGCCCAGGCCCAGCTGGCGCAGCTTGTCCTGGGCGATCTCGATGCGCAGCACCTTACCCGGCTCGTTCCAGTCGTAGATGATCTCGCCGATGTGCGAGTTGCCGTCCAACAGGCCGGCCAGCTGCATGGCGTAGTCGCGTACCTTGTCCACGTCCGGGCCGCTGATGCGGTACTGGATCGGCCGGCCCACCGGCGGCCCCATCTCCAGCGGCTGCACGTAGCTGCTGATGCCGACGAAGTCGCGCCGCAGGTTCTCGCGCAGGCGGGCGGCAAGGCGCTCGCGGGCTTCCAGGTCCTTGGCGACTATCACCAGCTGGCCATAGAAGGGATTCTGCAACTGCTGGTCCAGCGGCAGGTAGAAACGGATCGCGCCCTGGCCGATATAGGAGCTCCAGCGCGCGACGTCCTCGTCGTCCTTGAGCTGCGTTTCGACCTTGTCCATCACCCGGCGGGTTTCGTCGATGCTGCTGTTCTGCGGCAGGTTGAGGTCCACCAGCAGCTCGGGGCGGTCGGAGGAGGGGAAGAATTGCTGCTGGACGAACTGCACCAGATACAGCGACACGCCCAGCAGCGCCACGGTGAAGACGATGGTCAGCACGTTGCGGCGCATGGCCCGTTGCAGCCAGGTGTCGAAGAAGTCGAACAGCCGGCTCTTCTTCTCCTGGTGTTTCTTCAGGGTTTTCGGCAGCACGTGCAGGGCAATCACCGGGGCGAACAGCACGGCGACTATCCAGGAGAGGATCAGCGCCACGGCGATCACCGCGAACAGGGTGAAGGTGTATTCGCCGGCCGAGCTGGCGTTCAGGCCGATGGGCACGAAGCCGGCGATGGTCACCAGGGTCCCGGTGAGCATGGGGAAGGCGGTGGAGGTGTAGGCGAAGGTCGCCGCTTCGTGGAGGGAGTCGCCCAGCTCCAGCCGGGTCACCATCATCTCCACGGTAATCATGGCGTCGTCCACCAGCAGGCCGAGGGCGATGATCAGCGCGCCGAGGGAAATTCGCTGCATGGTGATGTCGGTGTATTCCATGAAGACGAAGACCATCGCCAGCACCAGCGGGATCGAGCAGGCCACTACCAGGCCGGCGCGCACGCCGAGGCTGACGAAGCTCACCACCAGCACGATGACGATGGCTTCGAACAGCGCGCTGGTGAAGCCGCCTACGGCTTTCTCCACCACCTCCGCCTGGTTCGATACCGTATGCACGCCGACGCCCACGGGCAGTTCGCTGGTGATCTGTTCCATGCGCTGGCGCAGTGCTTCGCCGAATTCCTGGATATTGCCACCCTTGCGCATGGCCACGGCCAGGCCGATGGCCGGCTGGCCGTTGTAGCGGAACTGCGTGCTGGGCGGGTCGACGTAGGTGCGCTGGATGTCCGCCAGGTCCGAGAGGCGGTAGAAGCGATCGTTCACCCGCAGGTTGACCGCCGCCAGGTCCGCCTCGGAACGGAATTCGCTGCTGGTGCGCACCGAGATGCGCTCCGGTCCGGCCTCGATCACGCCGGAGGGCGTCACCGCGTTCTGCTGCTGCAGGCTCTCCAGCACCTGGCGCTGGTCGATGCCCAGGGCCGCCAGCTTGCGGGTGGAGAAGTTCAGGTAGATGACCTCGTCCTGGGCGCCGATCAGCTCGACCTTGCCCAGGTTGTCCACGCTGCGGATATCCAGCCGCGCCTTTTCCACGTAGTCGCGCAGCTGGCGGAAGCTAAGGCCGTCGGCGGTGAAGGCGTAGACGCTGCCGAAGACGTCGCCGAATTCGTCGTTGAACGCCGGGCCCTGCAGGCCCTGGGGGAAGTCGCCCTTGATATCGGTGATCTTCTTGCGCACCTGGTACCAGATGTCCGGGATCGCCTTGCCGCTGGTGGTGTCCTTCAGATAGACGTAGACGGTCGCTTCGCCGGGACGGGTGTAGCTCTTCACGTAGTCGAGGCTGTCCAGCTCTTCGAGCTTCTTCTCGATACGGTCGGTCACCTGCAGCAGCGTGTCGTCCACCGTCGCGCCCGGCCAGCGGGCCTGGATCACCATGGTCTTGATGGTGAACGACGGGTCTTCCTCGCGGCCCAGGTTGAAGTAGGAGAAGACTCCCATCACCAGCGAGACGGCCATCAGGTACCAGACGAAGGACTGGTGCCGCAGTGCCCATTCGGACAGGTTGAACCCGCTCCTGGTCTTGTCCCTTTCGCTCACGGCTGCGCCCCCTCGTCGATCCTGACCACCTGGCCCTCCTTCAGACTGTTTACCCCGGCGCTGACCACCCGTTCGCCATCCGCCAGACCCTGGCCGATGGTCAGCTTGCCGTCGCGGTTGCGCAGCACCTGCACCTCGCGCTGGTGCACCTGGCGGCTCTGCGGGTCGATTACCCAGACACGTGCCTTGCCTGTGACCGTGGTGTCGCCGATCAGCGCGGTGGCCGGCAGGCTGCTGCGCGGCGCCACCTGGCTGGTGAGCAGCACGCTGACCGTGGTGCCCAGATGGAAGCTGGCGGGTGCGTCGGCCAGGGTCAGGCGGATGCGCCGGGTGCGGGTAGAGGCATCGGCCTGTGGCGCGAGCTCACGCACGGTGCCGGTGGTGCGATCCTGCGGCGCGAGCTGGGCGCTGACTTCGAAATTCGCGTCCGCCGGCAGGCGCTGCACCAGCTCGTCCGGCAGGTCGACCACCGCTTCCTTCACGTCCGGTCGCACCAGCGTCACCACTTCCTGCCCGGCCTGCACCACCTGGCCGGCCTCGGCGTGCCACTGGGTGATGACGCCGGCGAAATCGCTGCGCAGCTCGGTATAACCCAGCTGATCCTTCGCCCGCTGGGTGGCCGAACGCGCCTGGTCCAGCGTGGCGCGACTGGTCTTCAGGCGCGTACGGGCGCGGTCGAGGTTGGCCTGGGCGCCTACGCCACGGGCGAACAGTTCACTCTGCCGGCGCTCGTCGGCCTGGGCGTCGATCCATTCGGCTTCGGCGCGGGACGCATCGCCCTGGGCGCTGAGCACGGCGTTCTGCTGGTCGGTCGGGTCCAGGGTGGCGAGCAGGGTGTTCTTCTCCACGCTGTCGCCGACGTCCTGGTTGCGCGCGGCGATACGGCCATTGGTACGGAAACCCAGGGTGGTTTCATAGCGCGCCTGGATGCTGCCGGCGAACCGGCCTACCTGGCGAACGTCGTCGGCTTTGACCGTGACGAAGAGCACCGGGCGCGGCGGTGGCGTTTCCGGCTCCTTCGAGCAGCCGGCCAGGGCGAGGAGGGCGAGGGCGAACAGCGCAGGCTTCATGGCTGCACCTGCGGTCGTACGCGGGCCCGAGGTTCGGCCTGGGCGCTGCTGTCCACCGGCTCGGCGGCCTGCTCGGCCCGGGCAACCTCGACTTTCTGGTTCGGGTGCAGCAACTGACCGCCCGCGACAATCACCCGCTGTCCGGCCTCCAGACCTTCGCCGATCATCACCTGCTCGCGGGCGAAGCTGACCTGGCCGACCGGCTTGAGCTGCGCGCGGTCCTGGTCGTCCAGCACCCAGACGGCGGGGGACTTGCCCTGCTTGAACAGGGCGGACCAGGGCAATACCACGCGGGGCTGGGCCGCCTGCGGCAGCTCGGCGCCAACCACGGCACCGAGGCCCATCGAGGCGGGAACCTGGTCGAGGCCGACCTTGACCTTCAGCGTGCCGCTGCGCGAGTCCACCGTGGGCGTGACTTCGCGCACCTGGCCTTCGACCCGCACCTTGGGGTTCGACAGCAGATAAACGCTCACCAGCTGGTCGCCCTGAGGGTTCTGGAAGAGCGATTCATAAACGTTGAACACCGCGTCGCGCTCGCCTTCGCGGGCGAGGGTGAAGATCGGCATGGTCGCCTGGACCACCTGGCCGACCTCGCCGCTGCGCTGGGTGATCACGCCGTCGGCAGAGGCCTTGAGTTCGGTGTAGGAGAGCTGGTCATTGGCCGAGGCGAGCTGCGCGCGTGCCGCCTCCAGCGAGCTTTGCGCGGAACGCAGTTCGGCCTGCGCACGGTCATATTCGCTGCGGCTGGTGTAGCCCTTGGGCAACAACTGCGCCTGGCGCTGGAAACCGACCCGGGCCAGGCGCAACCGTGCTTCTTCGGCGCTGACGGCGGCGCGTGCGTTCTGCACCTGGGTGCGCAGGTCCTGGGGATCGAGACGGGCCAGCACCTGGCCGGCCTTCACCGCGTCGCCCACCTCGGCGCTGCGCTCGATGATCTTGCCGCCGACCCGAAACGCCTGCTGCGCCTCGACACGTGCCTGGATGTCGCCCACCACGCTGGGGCGCGCGGCGTAATCGGTGGTGGTCGCCTCGCGCACCAGCACCCGCGGCAGGTGCTCGACCGGCTTGTCCTGGCCGCAGCCGGCCAGCGTGATCAGCAGGAAGCAGGCCAGCCCCGGCGTCCTCGTCGTCATCCATTCCCCCGTCATCCAGTTTCTGCGCGTACGCGGGCAAGCGCAGCGCGATACGAGATGTGAGTGGGGGCGGGGGAAAATGTTCCAAGCAATTGTTCGAGGCGCCGCGGCGAACCGGAGGCTATCTACGGCGAAACACAGGGGTTTCGCTGCTTTCGGCGGGCAGCAGCGATGTCAGGGCGAGCTCGGCACCAGGCGAAAAAGCGCGCGGCCATCCAGCCATCGGGCGCTGCCCTGGGCGTCGATCTCGCCGATGCATTCGCCCAGGTCCTGGCCGTTCAGCTCGATGAACAGATGGTTGGCGTAGACGCGGAAGTGGTCCGGGCTGCTCTGCAGTTCGACGCGGCCATTGCGCAGCACGCCGATGCGCCTGCCGACCCCGCCGGGGCTGAACACCTCGTAATTGCCTTTGCTGAAGAGCGGAACCACGGCGCCTGCCTCCCTTTGCCGGGGAAAAAGCGACTAGAACACAGAATAATGGCGTTTGAATATCATTTGCGCTGCCGCATGGCGTCGCAGGAGCTCATAGAACGCCTGAACTCGCGCCCGATTGCGTCAGTCCACTGCCAGAGAACACTGCGGAGGCGAGGATGAAAAGACGCTACAGCGTGCCCATGGCGACTCTCGTGGCGATTGCGCTGGTGCTGCTGGTGGCGCATCTCGCATTGCCCTACGTGATCCGTGACTACCTCAACGGCAAGCTGGATCGCATGGGCGACTACCACGGCCAGATCACCGACGTGGACCTGGCGCTCTGGCGCGGGGCGTACCGGATCAATGGCCTGAAGATCGTCAAGATCAACGGCAAGGTCCCGGTGCCGCTGCTGGATGCGCCGGTGATCGACCTTTCCGTGAGCTGGCATGCACTGTGGTACGAACATGGGGTCGTCGCGCGGGTGCTGTTCCTCCGGCCGGAGCTGAATTTCGTCGACGGCGGCGGCCGCCAGGAATCCCAGAGCGGCGCCGGCACCGACTGGCGGGAGCAGCTGGAGAAGCTGCTGCCGATCACCCTGGACGAACTGCGTATCGTCGACGGGCGCATCCGCTTCCACAACTACCAGTCCAGGCCGCCGGTGCATCTGACTGCCAGCGCGGTGAACGCCAGCCTCTATAACCTCACCAACGTGGCGGACGAGAAGGGCGATCGGGTGGCCCGCTTCGAGGGCCGGGCGAAACTCTTCGACCAGGCGCCGCTGGAAGTGGAAGCCTCCTTCGACCCCTTCACCAGGTTCGAGGATTTCGAGCTGCGCCTGCGCGCCAGGGACGTGGAGCTACGACGGGTCAATGACTTCGCCTCGGCCTACGGCAAGTTCGACTTCAACCGCGGCAACGGCACCGTGGTGATCGAGGCCCGCGCGGACAAGGGCCGGCTGAGCGGCTACATCAAGCCGCTGCTGCACGATGTCGACGTATTCAACTGGCAGCAGGACGTGGAAGAGAAGGACAAGAGCCTGTTCCGTTCGATCTGGGAGGCGCTGGTAGGCGGCAGCGAGACCGTGCTCAAGAACCAGCGCAGGGACCAGTTCGCCACCCGCGTCGAGCTGAGCGGCAACGTTCACCGCCAGGATATCAGCGCCTTCGAGGCCTTCCTTGGCATTCTGCGCAACGCCTTCATCCAGGCATTCAACGCCCGCTACGAGCGGTCGGCGCCAGAGGACTGATGCGCTCGCTCAATGGCTGGCAGAGCCCTGCGCGCCACGCTGCGCCAGGGAGTAGGGTTCAGCGTGCCGCGTTTGCGGCAGCGCTTCCCGGTTGAGCAGTTCGCGCACCGGGAAAGCGAAGTCGACGCCCAGCTCCTTCATTCCCGCCAGCAGCTGCAGGTTGATCCGCTGCTGCACGTCCATGTAGCGATTGAAGTCGGCGGTTTGCATGATGTAGACGACCTCGTAGAGCAGGCGGCTTTCGTCGAAGGCCAGGAAGTGGGCGCGGTCGAACCTGGCTTCGTCGATATCGTCGACGATCTGCTTCACCAGGTCGGCCACTGCCTTGGCCTTCTCGGCCGAAGTGCGGTAGCTGATGCCGAACTGGAAGACGATGCGCCGGGTGTTCATGCGCTTGTAGTTGTGCAACGTCTGCTTGAGCAGTTCGGCGTTGGAACAGACGATCTGCTCGCCGCTCAGGCTGCGGATACGGGTGGTTTTCAGGCCGATGTGCTCGATGGTCCCGGCGACATCGCCGAACACCACGAAATCGCCGATCTCGAAAGGCTTGTCGAAGCCGATCGACAGCGAGGCGAAGATGTCGCTGAGGATGGTCTGCACGGCCAGCGCCACGGCGATGCCGCCGACGCCGAGGCTGGCGATCAGCGCGGTGATGTCCACGCCCAGGTTGGCGAGGATCGACAGCAGCATCACCGCCCAGACCACCACCAGCACGACCACCGAGATGATCGACGCCATCACCGGGTTGTGCATGCCGCCGAACCGCACCAGGGACAGGTCGCGCGTCCACAGCCGCACACAGGCGTCCAGCCACCAGGCCACCTGCAGCGCGAGCACCACGAACCAGGCGTGGGACAGCGCTGCACTCCAGTTGTCCGGCAGGTCGGTCAGTTTCAGCGCGAGCATCAGGGCGAAGACGAAGATCAGCACGTTGCTGGTTCGCGCGGTGATCGCCGACGCGTAGCGCGCCCAATGGCTGGTGCGGCCCTCCAGGCGCTTGCGCGCCGAACCGATCAGAAAGCGCAGGATGACGAATCCAGCGACAGCGGCCAGCACAACCAGCGCCAGTTGGCCCAGCTGGGGCAGATCCAGCCAGGAATTGAGCGACTCCATGGGTCATCCTCATCGACGGTGACAGGAATAGGTTTTGGGGAGAAGGGCGGGAGGAAGTTCAGTTGCGCTGTGCGAGCGGCGCAGGCGGGGTCATAGCAGGAGGGAGCTGAGGAGGGCGGGGTGCCGCCCTCCAGCGGATGGCGCGATCAGTGCCAGAACAGCGCGATCAGGATGATGATCGGGATCGGCACGCCGAGGAAGTAAAGGAGGATCGAGCGCATGGTGTATCTCCTGTCAGCGGATGGAATGGCTGGTGGCGTGAACGCCAGCGGTGGTGTGGCTCAGCAGCAGGTCTGCATCGCGACGGCGGCCGCCGTGGATGGCCATGAAGCTGGCGAAGAACGCGCCGCACAGCAGCGCGGCGAACATCCACAGCGCCGAGCCCGCGGCCACCTTGCGCGCCGTGTCGGCGGCCTGCAGCGCCTGCTGCTTGGCCTGCTGGGCCTGGGCGAACACTGCATCGATGCGCTGTTCGGCTTCGGCCTGGCTGATCCCGGTGCGCTGGGCGATCACCCGTGCCAGGTAGGTGCGGTCCTGCGCGTTGAGCTGGCCTTCACCCAGGCCGCGCAGGAAGATGCGCGAGGCCACCGCATGGGCCGCGTCGTCGCTGACGGACACCGGGCGATCGTCGCGGAACAGCGTGTCGATGAAGTACGCGGAGTCGTTGTCATTGTTCGAAGAGGCGCTGCTGGTGGCGCTGGCCGCTGCGCCCGCAGCCACCGTGGCGCCGGCCTGCAAGCCGCCCCCCACCAGGCTGCTGACCGAGCCGATGACCAGGGTGGCGGTGACCAGCGTGGCGATGGCCCAGGCGAGGAAGCCATGGGCGGTATCGCGGAAGTAGACTTCGTCGCCGTGCAGGCTGGCCCATTTCACCCGCAGACGCCCGGCGAGATAGCCGCCCAGGCCCGAGGCCAGGATCTGCGTGATCGCCAACCAGATGAAGGTTGAAATGCTCATCTGCTTGAAGGTGCCACCATCCCCCGGCCAGGGCGATACGGCGGAAAAGCCCAGGCCGAATCCCAGAACGATGAGGATGAGCGATAGCGCCGCAGCGGCGGCAGCGCCGGCGAGGATCGCCGCCCAGGACACGCCGGATCGGTCGTGCGCGGAGGCGAGGGCGGAGGCAGTAGCATCAGTGCTGGAAATCATGGTGTTGCTCCTCGGATGGGTCCGAGGCTGTTTTTGCACCTGACGTGCCAGGCATTACAAAATATTTACTCTTTTATTTTCAACAACTTGCATTAAAGACAAGCGAATCGGCCATGCAGGATGCATGAACAGCCGTCCAGCGAAGCGCAGGATGCACGATTTTTTCCGGTGGATGGCGCCCTGCCGTCGCTCCGCTCAGGACAGCGGAGAGGACGAGCAGGGCGAGGCTGGCAGGTCAGGCAGCGGCGCCCTTGGCGTGGTCGCGGCCGGCACGGACGTCGAAAGCACCGCCGGTGAGCACGCCGTCTACCGTCACCCGGCCCTTGCCGGGCAACAGCGGGAAGACCAGCTCGGCGAAGCGATAGGCTTCTTCCAGATGCGGATAGCCCGACAGCACGAAGCTGTCGACGCCCAGCGCAGCGTATTCCAGCAGGCGCTCGGCAACGGTTTGCGCATCGCCCACCAGTGCGGTGCCGGCGCCGCCGCGCACCAGGCCGACGCCGGCCCAGAGATTCGGCGCCACCTCCAGCTTGTTGCGGTCACCGCCGTGCAAGGCCGCCATGCGCTGCTGGCCGACCGAATCCATCTTCGCGTAGTTGGTTTGCGCCGCGGCGATGGTGGCGTCGTCCAGGTGGCTGATCAGCTCGTCGGCGGCGGCCCAAGCTTTCTCGTTGGTCTCGCGGACGATCACGTGCAGGCGCACGCCGAAGCGTACGGTGCGGCCCTGGCGTGCGGCGCGTTCACGCACGTCGGCGATCTTCTCGGCCACTGCGGCCGGCGGCTCGCCCCAGGTCAGGTAGGCGTCCACATGCTTGGCGGCCAGCTCGTGGGCGGCCGGCGAGGAACCGCCGAAGTAAAGCGGCGGATGGGGCTTCTGTACGGGCGGGAAGAAGTTCTGCGCGCCGTTGACCTTCAGGTGCCGGCCTTCGTAGTCCACGGTTTCGCCTGACAGCAAGCGGCGCCAGATGGTGAGGAATTCGTCCGAAGCGGCGTAGCGTTCGTCATGGCTGAGGAAAACCCCGTCAGCCTCCAGTTCGGTGCTGTCGCCACCGGGCACGACATTGAGCAGCAACCTCCCGCCACTGGCCTGGTCCAGCGTAGCCGCCTGGCGCGCCGAAGCGGTGGGATTGCCCAGCGAGGTGCGCAACGCCACCAGCAGCTTGATGCGCTGGGTGACCGGCACCAGGCTGGCGGCGGTCACACAGGGATCCAGACAACTGCTGCCGGTGGGGATCAGCAGGCCGTCATAGCCGAGCTGGTCGGCGGCCACGGCGATCTGCCGCATGTACTCGTTGGTTGCCGGCCGGCCGCTACTGGAATGACCCAGGTAGCGGGTGTCGCCGGAAGTCGGCAGGAACCAGAAAATATCCAGACTCATGGGGTGTCCTCGTTGCCATCGTCGAAGTGGGGCGGTGCCCCGTCGGTGCACGCGTGGCAGATCTTCGTTGGAATAGGCCGGCAGCCGGCACGGTTCGTGCGCTCGGTTCAGGCGGAAGGAAGAGAACGGCTGCAGGTCGGGTTCTGCGTTGGAGCAAGCCCTGTGCCAGAGCGGTCCGACCAGGAATGAAGGGGTTCCCGAGTTCAACGCGCTGTTTCTCCAACAACACTGCTGTTGAATCACTGTTGATGCAGAAACAGCTGTCCTGCCAAAAAGGCATTAGGTTATGCCTTCCGGCGATTTGTCCTACGAAGCTGGACCGATCAGGATAGTCCGACGTGATTGAAAGCCCCTGCCTACCAAGGAACACAGCAAGCGATGAACGACGCCAAGCGACTGAACGAAAACGGCCCGGTGAACTGGCAACTGGCGCAGATCGTCGAGGACCTGCGCGGCGCACGCAGCGAATGGCGCGCTCGCACCGGCCGCCACCCGGAACAGGGCGGGCGGGAACTGCCCTCGCGCCAGTCCATCGAGGAAGTGGTGGAACGCCTGGCGAGCGCGCTGTTCCCCATGCGCCTGGGTCCGAATGACCTGCGTGAGGAGAGTGAGGACTTCTTCGTCGGCCACACCCTGGATGCGGCACTGAACGCGCTGCTGGTCCAGGCTCGCCTGGAACTGCGCTACAGCGCCCGGCAGCGTGGCGACGCGGTGGACAGCCGGATCGACGAGCACGCCGTGGTGCTGGTACGCGATTTCGCCCGGGCGCTGCCGCAAATGCGCAAGCTGCTCGATGCCGACGTGCTCGCTGCCTACCAGGGCGACCCGGCGGCGCGCAGTGTCGACGAGGTCCTGCTGTGCTATCCGGGCGTGGTCGCGATCATCCACCATCGCCTGGCACACCACCTGTACAACGCCGGCCTGCCACTGCTGGCGCGGATGATCTCGGAGCTGGCGCATTCGGCCACCGGCATCGACATCCACCCCGGCGCGCAGATCGGCAGCAGCTTCTTCATCGACCATGGCACCGGCGTGGTCATCGGCGAAACCGCGATCATCGGCAAGCAGGTGCGCATCTACCAGGCCGTGACCCTGGGTGCCAAGCGCTTCACCTCGGACGAGACTGGCCAGTTGCACAAGGGCGAACCGCGCCACCCGATCGTCGAGGACGAGGTGGTGATCTATGCCGGAGCGACCATTCTCGGCCGCGTGACCATCGGCAAGGGCTCGACCATCGGCGGCAACGTCTGGCTGACCCGTAGCGTGCCGCCGGGCAGTCAGGTCAGCCAGGCCAGCCTGCAGCACGACGAGAGCCGCTGCGAAAAGGACTGAGCGGGACCGTCTGCGGACACGCAGGGCGAAGCGGGGGAGTTGACAGCTCCCTCGCTCCTTCAGCAGTATCCGTCAGACATTTCGCGCAACGGCACTTTCATGTTCCTCGACCTCAACCACTCGCTCTCCGCTTCGGGCCTCCTTGCCCGGGCCTGCGCGTGCGTTGTCGTTGCCAAGAAATCGAAGAAACAGTCGCTCATTTGACCGGGGCGCTGTCCCGTCAGATGGGCTGACAGGACACATGGCGCAAGGTCGAACCTCCCCCGCTTGATTCCCGCATCCCTCCCTGACGGCGACCCGACGGTCAGCCAACAGGAGTTTTTGCATGTCGGATTTTCGTGGGATCTGGGTGGCGCTGGTCACTCCCTTTCGTGATGGCGCGGTCGATTACGCGGCGCTGCAGGGCCTGGTAGCCAAGCTTCTGGAAGAGGGCGTAAGCGGCTTCGTGGTCTGCGGCACCACCGGCGAGGCCGCCGCGCTGAACCATGAAGAGCAGCTCGAAGTGCTCGATGCGGTGCTGCAATGGGTGCCAGCGCAACAGGTGATCATGGGCCTGGCCGGCAACAACCAGCGGGAGCTGCTGGCCTGCCTGGAGGATATCCAGCGTCGTCCGGTGGCGGGCGTGCTGGTGCCGGCGCCTTATTACATCCGCCCGTCCCAGGCCGGGCTGGAAGCCTTCTTCCATAGCGTCGCCGACGCCGCCCGCGTTCCCGTGGTGCTCTACGACATTCCCTACCGCACCGGCGTGCGCATCGAGCGTGAAACGCTGCGCCGCATCGTGCGCCATCCCAACATCGTAGCCATCAAGGATTGCGCAGGCGACGTGGAAACCACCCTGGCGCTGATTGCCGATGGCCAAGTGCAGGTGCTGACCGGGGAAGACCTGCAGATTTTCACCAATCTCTGCCTGGGAGGCGCTGGCGCGATCTCCGCTTCGGCCCATGTGCGCGCCGATCTGTATGTGCAGCTGTACCGGCAGATGGAGGAGGGTGACGTGATCTCCGCCCGGCGGACTTTCCACCGCCTGTTGCCGTGGATACAGGCCGCCTTCGCCGAACCCAACCCGGCTGCGGTGAAGGGAGCGCTTGCCGTACAGGGTCTGATTGGCAACGAACTCCGCGAACCCATGCAGGCCTGCACACCGGCAACTCTGGAGCGACTGAAGAGCGTCCTGGCGGATCTGGCCGGCTAGGCGCTACGGGATTTCGGCCAAGGAAATTGCGCTCTGAGCAAGATATCCGGAGCGGGTTTCCTACACGAACTTCTGCGCAGGAATCGGCGCAAAACTCCTGGTAACGCGTTACCAAAAGCATCCCTAAGAATTGGTAACGCGTTACTATTGATCTCATGTCTTCGCGCTGAAATAAGCCAGAAACGCCCGCGCCACGGGCACTTCGTATGGTTTGCGACTGCTCCCGAACACCCGCGAGCGGGACCGCACGACAGCTGTGCCGGTGCGGCACACGGATGGGAGCGTGAGGCTGAGGGCAGGCCGCCGATGCGCGGACGACACGGCGGCAGGGCGGATCAGGTCGCCGCAGGGAATCGCAGAGTGACGCACAACCCGGTTCGCGACGCGCTGTCCGTGTAATCCAGTTCTATGCCCGCGCCGGCCCGGCTGGCAATCGCCTTGACGATGGACAGGCCCAGCCCGGAGCCGATTTCGTCGCTTCCCGGCACCCGGTAGAAAGCATCGAAGACCCGTTCGCGCTCGGTCCTGGGAATGCCCGGGCCGGTGTCGCTGATCTGCAGGACGACCATTCCTTCCTGGTGCTGCACGCGAAGGTCGACCCTCCCGCCGACGGGTGTGTAGCGCAGGGCATTGTCGACCAGGTTCTTGACCAGGGTCTGCAGGTCCAGCTCGTTCGTCACCATCTCGCAGTCATCGCCCTCCACACCGAGGTCGAGCTGCTTCTTCTCGGCGACCGGCAGGAGCTCCTCGAGCACCTGGCGATAGACCTTGTGCACGGAAACCCGCGACTGAGCCATGGCCCCCGATGACTGCGCGCTGGCCAGTGCCAGAAGCTGGTCGATGAGATTGCGCCCGCGCTCGATGCCTTGCCTCAGCCTGGCCAGGCGCTCGCGGGCGGGCTCGGACATTTCAGCGGCTGACAGGCGTTCGGCCTGCAGCGACAGCGCGGTCAGCGGCGAGCGCAGTTCGTGGGCCGCGTCGGCGACGAACCGGCGCTGGGCCTCCATGGACTTGCCGACGCGCCCGAGCAGGCGGTTGATGGCGAGCGCAAAGGACCGGACTTCCGTGGGCAGGTCGCGCACGTCGATAGGGGCCATGTCCTGCTCGTCGCGGCGATCGATCTCGGCCGACAGGGTCGCAATGGGGCGGAACAGCTTGCGGATCAGGTCCGCCACGACCAGCAGCAGGACAGGAATCAGGATCACGAAGGGAATCACGCCTCTGCGCGCGCTTTCACGGGCTTCGCGGTCGCGACTCTCCGTCTCCTGGGCGATGGCGATGCGCTGTCCCTGCGCGGTGGCCCTGACCAGCACACGGAATTCCTCGCCACCGACGCTGACGGTCGAGAAGCCATCCTGCAGATTGCCGGGAAGTGGCAGTGGCAGGCTGTTGTCATCGGTTTTGCGGGCGAGGGCGCTGTCGGCCAGGTACTGCACGATCACCCGCGTTTCCTCGTTGTCGCCGGCAATGGCTGGCGCACTGGCAGGGTAGTGCGGCCGCATCTGCTGGCGCTCAACCAGCGTGGCAACCTGCTTCAGCGTGTTGTCCTGCATCTCCAGCGCTTCCTGGTAACCCGCCAGGAAGGCGAAGACACTCGCCACCAGGGCGACGATCAGGATGGTCACCGAGAGCGCCAGGGACAGGCGGAACTGCACGGAATCCCTCAGTCGCCTTTGGAAACCATCCATCCCATTCCCCTTACGTTCCGGATGACCTGGGCCCCGAGCTTCTTGCGCAGCGAGTGGATCAGGAATTCGATGGCGTTGCTCTCGACCTCATGGCCCCAGCCGTAGATGCGGTCTTCCAGCTCGCTGCGCGAAAGAATGGCGCCGGGCCGGATCAGCAAGGCCTGCAGCAGGCTGAACTCGCGATTGGACAGTTGCACGTCGCGGGCCTGCGCGCTGCTCGCCAGCTTTGCCACCGGGTCCAGCGATACCGCACCGTTGCTGAGAATGGGCGATGCCGCTCCGCCCTTGCGGCGCATGACCGCGCGCATGCGCGCGAGCAACTCCGCCATCTCGAAGGGTTTGAGCAGATAGTCGTCGGCGCCGCCGTCCAGTCCTCTCAGGCGGTCTTCGAGGCTGTCCCGCGCTGTGATGATGAGCAGCGGGACGGGATTGTCCCGCGAGCGGATGCTCTCGAGCACGCTCAACCCGTCGCGGCCGGGCAGGCCGAGGTCGAGCAGCACCTGGTCATATACCTGGCTGCTCATGGCCGATAATGCGGTAAGGCCGTTGTTGACCCAGTCGACGGCGTAACCGGCATCCTTGAGGGCAGCTTCGACGGCCTCGCCGATCATGGGGTCATCCTCGACCAGCAGTATTCGCATGCTCCAGCCTCTGGCTCCTGAATGCGTGTTGCCCGGCAGCCCCTCGGGCTGCCGGGCAAGGAAATGTCTTCAGACGATAGCCCTGAATGGCCCTGCCGGGCATCAGGATTGGCGCTGCCCCTGCAGGAGGTCGAAAGTCTTCATCAGCTCGTCCATGGCTGCCTTGCAGGCCGTCTGCTGCGGATTGCTGTCGCGCAGGGCATCCAGCGCGCGGTCGATGGCCTTGTCGAGGACATGCCAATCACTGACGGCGCGCGGCTTGATCCCTGCCTCGGCATTATCCCAGGCCAGTTCAAGGTCCTTGATCCGGGCTTTGCCTTGTTCCAGTTGGTTTTTGTCGACCAGCGCGGTGACATCGACAGCGATGCTGCGGAATTCCGAGAGGTCGCCAAGCTGGGTAGCCGCGCGTGGTCCTGCGCTGGCCTGTTGGCTGGAGCCGGCCTTGGGCTCGTCTTGCTTTGAGCAACCAGCTGCCAGGCCGAGGAGGGCGATCGCGGAGGCGAGCGCGACCTTGCAGACGATTTTCTTGAAGTAGGTCATGAGGGATTCCTTGGAAATGAGCAGGCGTTACTGGGGGATGCGTTGACTGTTGTTGACGCCGAGCTGGGCGACCGTCACCAGGATCAGGATCACGCAGAGGAAGATCGCGCTGGTCCAGGTGGCGCCCATGCCCAGGCCGCCATAGGTCTTGGCCTGGGTGAGCAGGTCACCCAGCGAGGCGCCGAAGGGGCGGGTCAGGATGTAGGCGATCCAGAAGCTCGGCACGGCTTTCGCGCCGAGCTTCCAGGCCAGGAAAGTGCCTGCGAGCAGGACGCCGAACAGGCCGACGCCAACGGTGAAGCCCATGCTCAGCGCTTCGGTCGCCAGATCACCCGCCGCGGTGCCCAGGGCGAAGGTGCAAAGCACGGTCGTCCAGTAGAACAGCTCGCGTCGCGGGGTGACGATCTCCTGGATCGACAGGTTGCGCTCGACGGCGTACCAGACACCGAAGTTGACCGCCAGCAGACCGGAGAACACGGCAGTGCTGAGGTACAGGCTGACGTCCAGCACGTCGGTGAGGATGTCGGTCAGTTGGGTGCCGAGGATGCTCACCACGACCACTGTCAGCCAGTAGATCCACGGCGTGTAGGCGCGGGTGCGCAACTGCAGGGCCAGGGCGATGGCCAGCAGGCCAGCCATGGCTGCCGTGGTGATGCCCAGGCCAAGGCCGGCATCCACGGCGAGAAAGTCGGCGAAGGTCTCGCCCACGGTGGTGGACATGATCTTGATGACCCAGAAGGCCAGCGTGACCTCCGGGACCTTGTTCAGCCAATGGATTTTCGTACCGGGATTCATGGCGAGGCGTCTCCTTCGCAGCATGTGGGTGGCGTGAAGGAGAGCCTACGGGGCGAAACTTAGCTGAGACTGAGGGGGCGCCGGTCCGTCGTGAAGGAGTGAGCGGCGCCGCTGACGAGGATGCGGACGCGCGTTCCCGGCTCGGGGCAGTCCATGGCCGGCACCCGGACCGGGATAGTCAGCCCATCTTCGGACAGGGGCGCTTCGAGACGGACCATCACGGTGCACTTGTCGCCACCGAAGTCACTGCCCACCACCACGCCATGACAGCCGTCCGGACTGGTGGGGAACTCAGTGCTGCGGCTCAGGTGAAGCTGCTCGGGACGCAGCAGTATCTGCGCGTGGCCGTTGCATGCAGCATTGCTGGCGATCAGATTGCCCAGCGCGCAGCGAGCCCAGCCGTTGCTGAGGTGGGCGCGAAATACCAGGGCGTCTCCCAGGAACGCGGCGGTCTCCTCGTCGACGGGGCGCAGATAGAGGTCCTTTGGCGCACCCGACTGCACCAGGCGCCCCTGGCGAATGACCGCGAGCTGATCGCCGAACGACAACGCTTCCTCCTGGTCGTGGGTCACCAGGATGGCCGTGACGCCGGCATCGCTCAGGACCTTCGAGACCGCCTTGCGCATGGAAACGCGCAGGCCGCTGTCCAGGGCAGAGAACGGCTCGTCGAGCAGCATCAGTTTCGGACTCTGCGCCAGCGCCCTGGCCAGCGCCACACGCTGCTGCTGGCCGCCGGACAGCTCGTGGGGCCAGCGGGTGGCCATGGATGCGTTGAGCGAGACCATTTCCAGCAGTTCCTGGATGCGCCGGTCGCGATTCTCCATTCCCTTGGGCAGCCCGAAGCCGATGTTCTCGGCCACCGTCAGGTGGGGAAACAGCGCGCCGTCCTGCGGAACGTAGCCGATGCCCCGACGGTGCGCCGGGACAAAGGTACTGTCGCCGGCGAGCGTCACCCCATCGAGCGTAATCGTCCCCAGGTCGGGTACCTCGAAGCCGGCAATCAGCCGGAGGAGGGTGGTCTTGCCTGAGCCCGAGGGGCCGACAATCGCCGCCCGGCCGCCGCTTGGCACGGACAGGTTGAAGTTCTCGATCGCGGCATAGGCGCCAAAGAACCGGGAGACGGACTTCAGTTCGAGCGTGCTCATCGACCTGCTACTCGCTTGGATTGGTGATAGAGAATCCCGGTCAGGGGGAGGGACAGCAGAATCATCAGCAGGGCGTAGGGCGCCGCCGCGGCGTAGTCGATCTCGCTGGTTTTGGACCAGAAGGCCGTGGCCAGCGTCGAAGTGCCGCTGGGCGACAGGAGCAGCGTCGCGGTGAGCTCGTTGACGATGGCCAGGAATACCAGGGCCACGCCGGCGGCGGCTCCCGGCGCGGCAAAACGGACGGTGACGCCCCACAACGCCTGCATCGGCGTGCGACCCAGGCTGCGGGCGATGTTCTCCAGTTCGACTGGCGCCTGGGCCAGCCCGGCGCGCAGGCTGACCAGTGCGCGTGGCAGGAACATCAGCACGTAGGCCAGCAGCACGGTGAAGACGGTCTGGTACAACGGCTGGGCGAAGCGGATCGTGACGCTGACCAGGGCCAGGGCGATCACGATGCCCGGCAGCGCGCTGGCCACGTAGTTGCTGCCTTCGAGCAGGCGCTGGAAGCGGCTCGGCGCGCGAACGGAAATCCAGGCAATCGGAACGGCGGCAACAGTGGTCAGCAGCGCTCCCGCCGCGCCCAGCAGCAGAGTCTGGCCCAGGCAGTTCAGCAGCTCCGGCGAGCTCCAGACCGCGACGCCGCCAGCCTTGAGCCACTTGCCCAGGGTGATCAGCGGGACGCCCAGCGAGGCTGCGGTGAAAGCCACGCAGAAAATCAGCACGAACATCGAAGATTTCCAGCCCAGCCGGTACTGCCGGGGCGAACGCGGGCTACCGGCACCAATGCGTGCATAACGCGCGGAGCCCCTCGTGGCTGACTCCAGGCTGAGCATCATCAGGCAACCCAGGGCGAGTACGCCGGCCAGCATGTTCGCTGCCGGCCCGCTGAAGGAGGACTGGAACTGATCGAAAATCGCTGTCGTGAAGGTATCGAAGCGAATCAGCGCGAACAGCCCGTATTCCGCCAGCAGGTGCAGACCGACCAGCAGCGAACCGCCCCAGATCGCTACGCGCAGTTGTGGCAGCACGACGCGCAGGAACACCTTGAACGGCCGCTCGCCCAGCGACTCGGCGACATCTTCCAGGACTGGGTCCAGCCGCCGTAGCGCGGCGGCGGCTGGCAGGTAGATGAAGGGCGAATAGGCGATCACCGAGACCAGTACCGCCGGGAACAGCCCGTGGATCGAAGGCGCAAGGCTGATCCACGCGTAGCTGTGGACGAACGCCGGGATGGCCAGCGGAGCCACGACCAGCAGCGACAGCAGGCGTCTTCCCGGAAGATTGGTGCGCTCGGTCAGCCAGGCCATCGCGATGCCGTGAAACACGCAAAGCGGAACGGTCAGCATGACGAGCAGCAGCGTGTTGTACAGCAACTCCGCGACCCGCGGGCGGAACACCAGCTTGGAGATCAACGGAATACCTGCCTGGACGCCGGCAGTGGCCACGAAGACCAGGGGGAGCAGGGCGAATGCCGATATCAGCAGCGCAACCCCCAGCACCCAGAGTTGCCCTGAACCGTTTCGCCAGCGGCGCAGCGTTGATAGTTGCGGCTTGCTCCTGGTGTCGCGCAGGCGCGTATCCGGCCCGAACTGTTGTGCCGTCACTTAGAGCAGGCCCGCCTGGATCATCAGGTCCACGACCTTCTGGCTATCCAGCCGGGAAGCATCGATGACCGGCGCATCCAGCTGCTCCAGCGGGACCAGCTTCGGGTTCGACGGTGCACCGTCGCCAACCGCGTACTCGAAGGAGTTGCCGTCACGCAGGATGGCCTGGCCCTTGGGGCCGGTAATCCATTGCAGGAATGCCTGGGCCTGCTTCTGGTGCTTGCTCGAAGCCAGCACGCCGCCGCCGGAGAGACTGATGAAAGCGCCAGGGTCCTGGTGCCGGAAATAGTGCAGGGCGGTGTTGCCGCTGTTCTCGCCTGTTCGGGCCTGGTCGCCGAAGTAGTAATAGTGGTAGATCACGCCGGAGTCGATCTGCCCGGCGTTCACAGCCTTGAGCACGGCGTTGTTGCCCCGGTAGTTCCGCGCGCCGGCCTTCAGCGCCTCGAGCCAGTCGAGGGTCACGGCTTCGCCCTTGAGTTCCAGCAGAGCCCCGACGATAGCCTGGAAATCAGCTCCAGCAGGCGATGCGGACCAGCGCCCGATCCATTGCGGCTCGGCCAGCTCCAGCAGCGACTTGGGCAGCTCGGACTCTTTCACCCGGTCCTTGTTGTAGACGAAGACGGTGGAACGGGCGGCGATGCCAACCCAGTGGCCCTGGGCTGTTCTGAACGGCGCGGCGACCTGGGCGATGGTGGCCGGGTCGACGGGCGCGAAAAGTCCGGCGTGATCGACGAGCATCATCGCGGGGGAATTCTCGGTCAGGAAGACATCGGCCGGAGAAGCCTTTCCTTCCTGCACGATCTGGTTGCCCAGTTCGATATCGTCGCCCTTGCGCAGGGTGACCTTGATCCCGGTATCGCGGGTGAAACCTTCGCTCCAGGCCTTGGTCAGCGACTCGTGCTGGGCGTCGTAGACCACGATTCCGTCTTCATCCGAGGCCGCCAGCGCTGATCCGGCGCCCAGCAACGCAGCGCTTCCGATCGCGACCAGGATGGCCAGCGAGGCTCCGCACAATTTCATCAAACGCGCTCCAATCAATGCAGTCCACAAGGCGGGCTGACCGCTGCGCCTTTCCAGAGTGGCGGCGATATTCGCCTGACGGCTGTTAAGAAATTGTCGTTCTCATTTGATGGAGCGCGATGAGTGGCGGCGATGGGGAGTGGCGATCCATCCCGAACCGGCCAGATGCAGAGTTGCCTGCCGTGCGTATCCAGATGATCGGGCAGACAAGCGGCCAGTTCGAAACAGCCAGGCACTGAGCAGCGATTGATGAAGAGCGCTGAAAGACCAGGAGTCCTCGCGGACAGGTTGGTTGGTGCTCGGAAGAACAAAAGAGAATGCACAGGCGCGTAGGAAGTCGCAGCGGAAAAAGAGTCGGCAGTGAAATGCAGAGCGCCAGGCAGTAAGCAGCGTTGTGGTGGCGCTGATTCTGAGACACTCGATGCTGATCTCTCCATAGATAACTTCGCATAATGTATATTATGTTAAATTACATATAGACTCATGCCATCCTGTACAAAGCTCTCCGCGATCTGCCCACGCCCTGCCAGCTTCAAACCCAAGTTGAAAAAGTCTGTCCACCTGAATAGCCCCCGACACCCTCATCCGCTTCCCGACGTTCCCTGTTTGGCGCGCGGCATCTCGATACCGTACTGCTTTACCCGCCGATAAAGCGTCGCGCGGGAAATGCCCAGCGCGGCCGCTGCCGGTGCGGGCAGCCAGCGATGACGAACCAGGGCGTCCAGCAGTTCCTGCCGCTGCGGACTGAAAACATGCTCGTCAGCCTCACGGCGATGTACGCCTCCTTGCAATTCCTGCGGCAGATCTTCCAGTCGGATCGTCTCCGAGTTGCAGATGGCGCAGGCGTAACGCAGGACATGGCGGAGCTGACGGACATTGCCCGGCCAGTGATAGCCCAGCAGGCATTCCAGCGCTCCGTCGCTGAGGCTGATGCCGATGCCGCAGAGCGCAGCCTCCTCGTCGAGAATGCGGTTGATCAGCGCCAGCTTGTCCTGCCGCTCGCGCAGCGGCGGCAGTTCGAAGCGTGCGCCACTCAGGCGAAAGTACAGGTCCTCGCGAAACTCGCCGGCCGATACCAGCGCGGCCAGGTCACGATGGCTGGCGCAGACCACCTGGATATCGATCGCCTGGCGCCGGGCGCCACCCAACGGTGCCACCTCGCCTTCGGCCAGCACTCGCAGCAGGCGCGTCTGCAAGGCAAGCGGCATGTCGCCGATCTCGTCCAGGAACAGCGTGCCGCCGTCAGCCTGTTGCAGCAGTCCCCGCATGCCTTTGCGCTCGGCCCCGGTGAACGCCCCGGCGACGTAGCCGAACAACTCGCTTTCGATCAGGCTTTCAGGAATGGCGGCGCAGTTCAGCGCAACGAAGGGTTTGTCCCGCCGCAGGCTCATCTCGTGCAATTGACGGGCGAAGACTTCCTTGCCCGCGCCGGTTTCGCCATGGATCAGCACCGGAAGGTTGCGGTTCTTCACCCGCACCGCTAGGCGCAGCGCCTCGGCTATCCGGGCATCCTCCGCCGCTGCCCTCCCCGGCACCGCCACGCTGATCGCACGCCTTGGAACACTGAGACGAATATGCAGGCCATGCTCCGCGAGATGCTGCGGGCTTTCGTCGGCAGCGGCGCGCAATCTGTCCAGGTCGAAGACCTCGCCGATGTGCTCCGGCAGCTTGCCGTAGCGCTCCTGCAGATAGCGGCGCGCCATGGGATTGAGCGCCTGGAGATGACCGTCGGCATCCCAGGCGAAGAGATAGTCCGGCTGGCTGTCGACGTAGCCTGGCGTCGAGTGGGCTCGCAGCACCCAGTTCCCCCGCGTGCTGTGCATGAAGAAGGCATTCTCGATCTGCCGGGCGCTCTGCTCCGCCATCTGGCGGATCAGGTGCTGGCTACGGCGGTCATCCGGGGATTCCACGGCGGATACGTCGAGCACACCGAGCAAGTCGCCCCAGGGATCGAATACCGGAGCCGCAGAGCAGGTCAGGCCGATGAAGGCGGCACGAAAGTGATCGCGCTTGTGGACGGTCACCGGTACGCCGTTGGCCAGCACGGCGGCCACCCCGCAGGTCCCCTCCTCGCCTTCCGACCAGCAGGTTCCCAGGTACAGCCCGGCGCGGCGGCAGTCGCTGCGAATGGTCGATTCCACGCGGTAGTCGATGGTCCGGCCCTGGGCATCGGTCAGCAGCACGCAATAGTCCGCGTCGCGCACGCGGCCATGCAGGCGTGAGACTTCCTCGCCCGCGATGCGCAGGAAGCTGTCGGCCCGGTCGCGGCATTCCTTGAGCAGCGTCTGGCTGAGGATGCGCGGCCCCTGAAGGGAGCCCGGGTCGAGGTGATGCTGCTCCATCGAGCGGCGCCAGGACTCCAGGATCAGGTTCGGCACCGGCAGGTCAGGCAGTCGTTCGGCATGTCGCAGCACGCGGCTGACGCAGTCCACGTGGGCTTTCGAGTTGGCAGGCAGCATGGGGCCTCCACGGCTCGGATCTTTTTCTTGTGACGACCATTTAAGCCCTGCGCCGCTCGCCCGACAAGCACGGCGGCCAGACGGCGGCTGCGTGAGACGCAGCGTCTCAGCGTCTCGCGGCGGGGCCTTGCAGGCTGACATGCGGCGTCTCAAACAGCTTTCTCCACGCAGGCCCGCCAAGCCGCACTGCGCGCTCTGGCATGGGCCTTTCAGGCCAGTCGGCAAACGATTGGCACCGCGTTTGCCCCTTCCTTTCGGAGGCCGCCGCCAGGTGGTCGCCACACCAAGAACAACAACAAGAGACGCCGCCATGCCCTTTCCTGCTCGTTTTCCCAGGTTCTGCGCCCCATGAGCCTGCGCGTCGGAATCATCGCCAACCCAGCATCGGGCCGCGATCTGCGCCGCCTCACCGCCAACGCCGGGCTCTACTCCAGCACGGACAAGGCCGCCGTGGTGCAGCGCCTGCTCGGTGCCTTCGGCGCCTGTGGCATCGATGAGGTGCTGATGCCACCGGACATGACCGGCATCGCCGCCGCCGTGCTCAAGGCCAGCAGCAGTCGCCATGCCCGCGACAGCCGCTGGCCGCGCCTGGAATTTCTGGACCTGCCGCTGCGCCAGAGCGTGGAAGACACCCGGCAGGCCGCGCGCCTGCTCGCCGAGCGAGGCGTGGCACTGGTCGCCGTGCTGGGCGGCGACGGCACGCACAAGGCGGTGGCCGCCGAGGTCGGCGAGATTCCGCTGCTGTGCCTGTCGACCGGCACCAACAACGCGTTCCCGGAGCTGCGCGAAGCCACCGGTGCAGGCCTGGCCGGCGGCCTTTATGCCAGCGGACGCATTCCTCCCCACGTCGCATTGCGGCGCAACAAGCGTCTGCGTGTGCGCCTGGCCACTCGCGGCATCGACGAAATCGCCCTGGTGGAAGTGGCGGTCTCACCGCTGACCTTCACCGGCGCCCGCGCCATCTCCCGCGCAGAGGACCTGGCGGAAATCTACGCCGCTTTCGCCGAACCGCACGCCATCGGTCTCTCGTCGCTCTGCGGGTTGTGGAATCCGGTGTCGCGGCGCTGCCCGCGCGGCAGTTGGTTGCGCCTCTCACCCCAAGCCGACGAGGCGCTGCTGGCACCGCTGGCACCCGGCCTGCTGCAGGCCTGCGGCGTGGTGGCCAGCGGCAGCCTTGAACCCGGCATCCCCCGCCGGCCGCTACTGGCATCCGGGACCCTGGCCCTGGACGGCGAACGGGAAATCGAATTTGCCGCTGCCGACCGCCCCGCCATCACCCTCGAACTCGACGGCCCGCTGAGCATTGACGTCGAGGCCGCCCTGGCCTTCGCCGCCTGCCATCGCCTGCTGGCCGTTCCTGGCAAGCCCGTGAACCACCCTGGAGAACAACAAGATGTCCACGTTATCGACTGAGCAACTGGTTAATGCCTACCGCGTGATGCGCACCATCCGCGCCTTCGAGGAACGCCTGCATGTGGAATTCGCCACTGGCGAGATTCCCGGGTTCGTCCACCTGTATGCCGGTGAAGAAGCCTCCGCCGCCGGGGTCATGGCGCACCTCGATGACGAAGACTGCATCGCCTCCAACCACCGCGGCCACGGCCACTGCATCGCCAAGGGCGTCGATGTGTACGGCATGATGGCGGAGATCTACGGCAAGCGGACCGGCGTCTGCCAGGGCAAGGGCGGCTCGATGCACATCGCCGACCTGTCCAAGGGCATGCTCGGCGCCAACGGCATCGTCGGCGCCGGCGCACCGCTGGCCGCCGGCGCGGCACTGGCAGCCAAGCTCAAGGGCAACCGCGCCGTGGCCGTGGCCTTCTTCGGCGACGGCGGTTCCAACGAGGGCGCCGTCTTCGAGGCGATGAACCTGGCGTCGGTGTGGAACCTGCCGTGCATCTTCGTGGCGGAAAACAACGGCTATGCCGAGGCCACCGCTTCCAACTGGTCGGTGGCCTGCGACCATATCGCCGATCGTGCCGCCGGCTTCGGCATGCCCGGCGTGACGGTGGACGGCTTCGACTTCTTCGCCGTGCACGAGGCCGCCGGCGCCGCGGTCGAACGCGCCCGCGCCGGCGAAGGGCCGTCGCTGATCGAGGTGAAGCTGACCCGCTACTACGGCCACTTCGAAGGCGATGCCCAGACCTACCGCGCCGCCGACGAGGTCAGGCACTACCGCGAAACCCGCGACTGCCTGATGCAGTTCCGCGATCGCACCACCCGCGCCGGCCTGCTGCAGGCCAGCGCCCTGGACGCCATCGATGCCGAGGTCGAGGCCAGCATCGAGGAAGCGGTGCAGCGCGCCAAGGCCGATCCCAAACCATCCCCCGCCGACCTGCTCAGCGACGTCTACGTCGCCTACCCCTGAGCCGCCCGAAGAACAACAAGAGGAGAGCCATCATGGCCAGAAAGATCAGTTACCAGCAGGCCATCAACGAAGCCCTGGCCCAGGAAATGCGGCGCGACGCGACCGTCTTCATCATGGGTGAGGACAATGCCGGCGGCGCCGGCGCACCGGGCGAGGATGACGCCTGGGGCGGCGTGCTCGGCGTCACCAAGGGGCTGTACCACCAGTTCCCCGGCCGCGTGCTGGACACCCCGCTCTCGGAAATCGGCTACGTCGGCGCCGCGGTGGGTGCCGCGACCCGCGGGCTGCGCCCGGTGTGCGAACTGATGTTCGTCGATTTCGCCGGTTGCTGCCTGGACCAGATCCTCAACCAGGCCGCCAAGTTCCGCTACATGTTCGGCGGCAAGGCCGTGACGCCGCTGGTGATCCGCACCATGGTCGGCGCCGGCCTGCGCGCCGCCGCCCAGCATTCGCAGATGCTCACCGCGCTGTGGACGCACATCCCCGGCCTGAAGGTGGTCTGCCCCTCCTCCCCTTACGACGCCAAGGGGCTGCTGATCCAGGCCATCCGCGACAACGACCCGGTGATCTTCTGCGAGCACAAGCTGCTCTATTCGATGCAGGGCGAGGTGCCCGAAGAGCTCTACACCGTTCCTTTCGGCGAAGCCAACTTCCTGCGCGACGGCGACGACGTGACCCTGGTGACCTACGGACGCATGGTGCACCTGGCCATGGATGCCGCCGCCAGCCTGGCACGCCAGGGCGTGTCCTGCGAGGTCCTGGACCTGCGTACCACCAGCCCGCTGGATGCCGACAGCATCCTGGAAAGCGTCGAGAAAACCGGACGCCTGGTGGTGATCGACGAAGCCAACCCGCGCTGCTCGCTGGCCACCGACATTGCCGCGCTGGCCGCCGAACGCGCCTTCGACGCGCTCAAGGGACCGATCCGCCAGGTCACCGCGCCGCATACGCCGGTGCCCTTCTCCGACGCTCTGGAGGACCTCTACATTCCCAGCGCGGCGAAGATCGAGGCCACGGTACTGGAGCTGCTGCAGGGGAGGAACGTGGCATGAGCCGAATCCATACCCTGACCATGCCCAAGTGGGGCCTGTCGATGACCGAGGGCCGGGTGGACGCCTGGCTCAAGCAGGACGGCGAGGTCATCGAGAAAGGCGACGCGGTGCTGGATGTCGAGACCGACAAGATCAGCAGCAGCGTCGAAGCGCCCTTCTCCGGCGTGCTGCGGCGCCAGGTGGCCCGCGAGGACGAAACCCTGCCGGTGGGCGCGCTGCTGGGCGTGGTGGTCGAAGGCGAGGCCAGCGACGCCGAGATCGATGCGGTGGTCGAACGCTTCCAGGCCGAGTTCGTGCCCGGCGGCGACGGCGAAGCCGACAGCGGCCCGGCACCACAGAAGGTCGAGCTGGACGGCCGCACTCTGCGCTATTTCGAACGGGGCGAAGGCGGCGATGCGCTGCTGCTGATCCATGGCTTCGGCGGCGACCTGAACAACTGGTTGTTCAACCACGAAGCCCTGGCGGCCGAGCGTCGCGTCATCGCGCTGGACCTGCCGGGCCATGGCGAATCCGCCAAGCAGCTGCAGCGCGGCGACCTGGACGAGCTGAGCGACGCGGTCCTCGCCCTGCTCGATCACCTGGACATCGAACAGGCACATCTCGCCGGCCATTCCATGGGTGGCGCCGTTGCGCTAAATACCGCGCGCCGGGCGCCCGAACGGGTGCGCTCGCTGAGCCTGCTGGCCAGCGCCGGCCTGGGGGCGGAGATCAACGGCGCCTACCTGCAGGGCTTCGTCGACGCCGCCAATCGCAACGCGCTCAAGCCGCCGCTGGTGCAACTGTTCTCCGACCCTGCGCTGGTCACCCGGCAGATGCTCGAGGACATGCTCAGGTTCAAGCGCCTGGAAGGCGTGGACGCTGCGCTGCGCCTGCTGTCTTCACGGCTGTTCGGCGAGGGGCGACAGCAGGTGGTGCTGCGCGATGTCCTCGCCACCGGCGAGCACCCGGCACTGGTGATCTGGGGCGACGCCGACACCATCATCCCGGCCAGCCACGCCGAGGGCCTGCCGGCGGAGATCCACGTGCTGCCGGGCCAGGGGCACATGTTGCAGATGGAAGCGGCGGAAGCGGTCAACGCCCTGCTGCTGGATTTCCTCCAACGCCATTAAGCACAGCCATTGAGGCAGCTCCCGGCCAACCGGCCGGGGCTGCAGGAGACCATCATGACCCTCACTTCCAACAGCATGCGCGCGGCGGTCTGGCACGGGCGCAACGATATCCGCGTGGAAAGCGTACCGCAGCCGGGCGACCCGGCCCCCGGCTGGGTGCAGATCCGCGTGCACTGGTGCGGTATCTGCGGCTCGGACCTGCACGAGTACGTCGCAGGGCCGGTGTTCATCCCGGTCGAGGCACCCCACCCGCTTACCGGCATCAAGGGGCAATGCATCCTCGGCCACGAGTTCTGCGGCGAGATCGTCAAGCTCGGCGCCGGCGTCGAGGGTTTTACCGCCGGCGAAGTGGTAGCCGCCGACGCCTGCCAGCACTGCGGCACCTGCTACTACTGCCGGCACGGCCTGTACAACCTCTGCGAGAGCCTGGCGTTCACCGGGCTGATGAACAACGGCGCCTTCGCCGAGTGGGTCAACGTGCCGGCCAACCTGCTCTATAAACTGCCGGAAGGCTTCCCCGCCGAGGCCGGCGCGCTGATCGAGCCGCTGGCGGTGGGCATGCACGCGGTCAAGAAAGCCGGCAGCCTGCTGGGCCGCAACGTGGTGGTAGTCGGCGCCGGCACCATCGGCCTGTGCACCATCATGTGTGCCAAGGCGGCGGGTGCGGCCAAGGTCATCGCGCTGGAGATGTCTTCTGCGCGCAAGGCGAAGGCGCGCGAAGTCGGGGCCAGCCATGTGCTGGACCCCAACGAATGCGACGTGCTGGCGGAGATACGCCGGCTGACCGATGGGCTCGGCGCCGACCTCAGCTTCGAGTGCATCGGCAACAAGCACACCGCCAAGCTGGCCATCGACGCCATCCGCAAGGCCGGCACCTGCGTGCTGGTCGGCATCTTCGAGGAGCCCAGCTCGTTCAACTTCTTCGAGCTGGTGGCCACCGAGAAGCAACTGATCGGCGCCCTCGCCTACAACGGCGAGTTCGCCGACGTGATCGCCTTCATCGCCGATGGCCGCCTGGACATTTCACCGCTGGTGACCGGGCGCATCGAGCTGGAGCAGATCGTCGAGAAAGGCTTCGAGGAACTGGTGCACAACAAGGAGCACAACGTGAAGATCATCGTCTCGCCCCGGGCGGCCTGACCTCCAACCTTGGGCCGCGAGCGGGCGGCCCGGCCCCGGCGCCAGGCCGGGGCTTTTTTTACCTTCAGCTGCTGCCAGACGCCGTGCCGGTGAAGGTGCTCCTCCGGCACAACTCGCGTTGCTGCCTGTTCAGAACAATCCGCCGATGTACACCGCCGCACCTCCGCCGGCCTGCACGCCCGCGGTCACGCCGCGCATGAACAGCGCGCCACGCGCCGACTGCAGCAACTGCCGCTGGACGTTGAAGCCGCCCACAATCTGGGACGCCGGCACGGCCGCCATGGCCATGGTCAACGCCAGGAGCTTGGCGTCCAGCCCGAACAGCACCGCCGTCCCGCTGTAGCCCAGGCCAAGACCGCCGGCCAGTTCGATGTAGGCGCAGGCTCCGGTGATGTCGTCGTGGCTCAGGTCGCGATCACGCAGCGCATCGGACACGAAGACCTGACCGGTGCTGGGGAAGGACTCGGCGGCGCCGGTAGCGCCGACGCTCTTGCCGCGTACGTTCAGGTTGACCTTGCCGATCTTCGGCAGGCGCGCGCCGAAGCCCGCGCCCACACCCACGCCGCCGAAGGAGAACTTGTCTTCCTGGCCCTGCGGGTTCTTCAGCACCAACTGGCCGCCACCGCCGGCCAGGAACATGAAGCTGACGCCGCCGCTGCTGCCGGTGACGTATTCCCAGGCGCTGGAGCGCAGGCTGATGGGGATGATCGAGTTTTCCATGGTTCAGATTCCTTTGAACGAAATACACGCGCCCTACCGGCGCTTGAGCAGCGAATGAAGGCCGACACCGGCGAAAGCGGCGCCCAGCAGACCGAGCAGGGCCGTCATGCCCCACAGGGCGCCAAAATCGTCGACGATGGCGCTGGCCTGGGCGCGCTCGGGCAGGTACAGCACACGAACGCCCTGGCCTTGCTGATAGCCGAAGATCAGCCCGTTCTGCGGATAGGAAATCCGCTGGCCGCCGTCCGTGGTGAAGGCCACCTGCGGGTGCGAGCCGCCGGCATTGAGGCTCTCGACCTGGCCATCGGCGACGTGGGCGTTGCGCAGGAACTGCACGCGGTCGACCGCCTCGTAGGCGACTATCGCCAGGCAGACCAGGCCGATCACGCCGAACAGCAGGCCGCGCATGACTTCAGCAGGACGGGAAACGGAAGGTTCAGACATCGCGAGGACTCATCCTTGTTCATTGACTGCCCCCTCCGGGCCGGGCCCGAAGGGGGAAGAACGGCGACCGGCGAAAAGCCAGCCCCCTTGGCTTACGCGTTCGGGCAAGGCACCGGAGCCCAGTCGCCGATATCCGGGTTCTTGCACATGCCGTTGACCTGAGTGGTGCCCTGGGAGGCAACCTGCACGCTCTTCAGCTGCTTGGCCTGGGCGTCGCGCAGGGCACGCTCGGAAGCTACCGCTTCGCTCGGCACCACCGGCAGTTTCTTCTGCTGGGTCTTGGTCTTGGTCTTCGTCTTGGTGGGCGAAGTGGTGGTGCTGCCGGCCTGGGCGACGGTGGCGACGTCGGCGCGCTTGACGCCAACGGTCTGCAGGTCCTTCTCGTAGGCCTGGGTGTAGTTGCTCAGGTCTTCGCCGGCCTTGCCGCTGACCGCGGTGATCAGGTCATTGGATTCCTTGAGGCCGGCGACGATTTCCGCCAGGCGCTTGCGGCCTTCGTCGTCCTTGATGGTCCCGGCCTTGCGCTGCTGCAGCAGGGAGCTGAACTGCTGCTGGTAGCAGGACTGCGAGGCCTGGGCGTAGGCCACGCTGCGGTCGATGTCGGCGGAGCTCTTGTCCGCGTCGGCGGCATAGGAGCCCAGGCGCTGATGGTCGTCGGCGATCTGCTTCTGCTTCTCGCTGTAATAACCGGCGGCACCGCCGACCAGCGCACCACCGGCAGCGCCGATGGCGGCGTTGCGGCCACGGTCGTCCTTGTTGCCGACCAGCGCGCCGGTCAGGGCGCCGCCCACGGCACCGATCACGGCGCCGGTGGCGACCGACTTGGTCATGTTGGAGTCGGTGTCGCGCAGGTGCTGCACCGGCTCGTAGCAGCTGGGGTAGTACTCGACCTTGGTGCTTTTGCCGATCTGCGAGACCGGCGAACTGGAGCAGCCGCTGAGCAATACAGCGACACAGGTGAAGCTGGCGGTGGCCAGCGACAGCGCGCGGCGGCGCGGTTGCAGGGTGACGGGATTAGCGAACGATTGCATTTCTGAGCTCTCTGCTGGGGTTTGACCACCCCGGAGCGGCGGGTCGCCGACCGGGTTCCTTCTGTACATGCCTGGCATCGGTGGTCATGGCTTCGGTACTGCCGATGCAAGCAATTCCTTCAGGACCGTCTCCGGTTCCGCGCGCTGTTGCTGGCGGTACTGGCCGACGTGCCTGACGAACAGGGTGGCGCGGGTGACCAGGCTCTTGCCGATCACCGGCTTGCGATTGAGTTCTTCCTTGATGCGCTGGAACTGCGCCTGGATCACCGCGTCGGTGTAACGCGTGCCGGTGGCCAGGTTGTCGATGTAGATGGCCACCGCGCCATTGAGCGCACTGCTGCCGTTCTCGATGGCCTGGCCGAACAGCTTGGCGCTGGCGACGTCCTTGGCCTGCTCGGCCTGCTGCTGGCTCTTGCGCAGGTTGGTCAGGCGGATGTTGTAGTTGTTGATGGTTTCAGCCACCAGCGCCGAGGACTGGATCAGGTTGCCGGCGGCCTCTTCGCGCTGGCGGGCGATCAGCGCGACATTGCGTTTGAGCTCCTCGTTGATCGTGCCCAGCTCGGCCTGCAGGCGCGTGTCGGCGGTGGCGGCGATGATGCCGTCCAGGCGCTGGGTCGGGTCCTGGGTGTCGTCGATGGCGTCGGTCAGGCCCGCCAGGCGCCCTTCCTTCTTCCACTGCTCGAACAGTTCCTGGTAGCGCGAGCGCGGCGCCGACAACGCACCTATGGCCACGCGGAAGCCGGTGGTCTCGTTGCGTTGCTCGGTGCCGTCCGGGGCGAACAGCGGGTACTCGCGACGCATGCCGGTGAACAGCGTGCCCTCGCCTTCCAGGTAGTTGCCGCCCTTCACCACGAAGCCGCCATAGGTGCCCTGCAGGCGACCGGCATGCACCAGCTGGAACGACTCCTGGACCATCTCGGCGGCATTGCCGATGACGTCGAACAGGCCGATCGGATTCGGCTGCCGCGTGCCGATGGGCAGGAGTCGCGCCGCCTGGCCGGTGCCGCCGGCCACCTGGTTGAACACCGCCCAGTCAGCCAGCGGTCCGTCGTTGTCGCTGCCTTCGACACGGCGCGGGAACAACCGTGCCTCCAGCTCCTGCCGCGATACCGCCTGGGCGCCACGCGCAGCGAATTCCCATTCGACCTCGGTGGGCAGGCGGACAAAGCCGAAACCGCCGTCCTCCTCGCTCTTGCCACGGCCACTGACCGGCAGGCGGTCGCGCTGGTACTTCATCAGCCAGGCGCTGTACACCGCGGAAAAGCGCTCGGCCTCGAATCGCGACAGCTTCACCTTCGGCAGGCGCCCGGCCACTCCTTCGGGCAGGTTCAGCGTCTCGCAGGCCGGTGCGTCCTGCCGCTCGGCCAGCGCCTGGGCCTGGGCCATCACCTGGGCGTACTGGCGCGCAGTCACCTCGTATTTACCGAGGAAATAGAACATCGGCTTGAGCGGCTCGCCCTTGTCTGCCTTGGGCAGCTGGCCGGCGATGGCCTTGCCCCAGTCCGCCGGCAGGTCGCCCAGGCTGAACTGGCCGTTGATGTACTCGCGGCGGTAGCCGGAAATGAACGATTGCTTGTAGCCGGGTTCGCCCTCGCTGAACGGATAGCCGAGGTTGACCTCGCGGTCGTCCAGCGCCCCCTTGGCCAGTACGTAGACGTAACGGAACACCATCTCTCCGCCGCAGGGCAGCGGCAGTGCCACGTCATCGGCCAGCGGCTTGGGATTGTTCAGCTTGTCGCCCTCCTCCGCCAGCGCGCCGGGGGCGCCCATCAGGCACGGGGCGGCAAGGGCAATGGGGGCCAGGCCCCGTAAAGCGCGGCGCCATTCAGACATCTCGGACTCCTTGAGCGGCATCGATTCGGCTGGTCCGCCACCCGCCGAGCAGCGCCGCCAGCAGGCTGGCCGCGAGCACCGCGAGGACGGCGATGAGGTAATGGGCAGGCAACAGCTGCGCGGCATACTCGCCAGGCTGCGTGACGAACAGCTGGTTGAGGCCGCCCTGCGCCAGGCGATACAGCAGCCCCGCCAGCAGGGCTGCGAAGACCGAGCTGTAGAGCGCCTGCAACACCACGAAGCCGAGCAGCGCCGCGGTACCGAAGCCCACCAGCCGCAGCACCGCCAATTCGCGGCGCTTACGCTGTACGGCCGCCAGCGCGCCGGCGCAGACGGCGGCGAAGGCGCCCGCCAGGGCCAGGGCAGCGATCAACCAGAACACCAGCGTCAGGTTGCGCGACAGCGAGCGCACCCGTTCGATGGCGGCGGCCTGGGTGAAGACCTCCACGCCCTGTCTGGCGAAGTGCAGGCGCAGCGGTTCGACGTCGTCCAGGCTGCGGGCATACAGGCGGAAGGCCGGATAGATGCGCTGCGCTTGATCGCCGGCTGCCTCGCCGGGCCAGCCGAAAACCTCCACGGCACGGCCATCGCGGAAATCCTCGGCGGCTTCCAGCAGCGCCGGCGCAGCGAACACCGCATCGCGGCCGAAGGCTTCCAGCGGCAGCACGCCGATCACCTGCACGGCCATCGACCGGGAGCTGTCACGGCCGGCGTTCTGCCGGGTCAGCAGCGCCTGCAGCGTGTCACCGGCGCCCACGCCAAGCTTCTGCGCCGCCGTGTGGCTGAGCAGCACCTCGGTCAATTGCGCGGGCACCGGCAGGCTGCCGAGCAAGGGGTCGCCGGCGGCGGTCGGGATCATCTCGGCGGTCAGCGCCTCGCGCCCGGGCTGCGACAGCTGCACGCTGGCGGCGATCTGCCGGGTGCGCGGCACGGCGAAGGCCACGTCCGGGCGCGCCGCCAGTGCGGCGACGTAAGCCGCGTCGAAGCGCGCACCGCCCAGCGGGATGATCTCGCGCACGCTCGGGTCGTGCTGCAGACGCTCGGTGAGGCTGCCCACCAGGCCGAACTTCAGGCCGAACAGCACCAGCAGCGGTGCCAGCACCGCCACCAGGGCGAGCACCGTGCAGGCGGACAGGCGCCAGTCGCTGCGGTAATCCTGCCAGGCCAGGCTGGCGACCAGGAGCAGGCGCATCAGGCGTGCTCCTCCAGGGTCGCGCGCACGCCGCCATCGGGCTCGCGCCGGCAATCCAGGCGCAGGACGCGCAGGC
>NZ_JBGLYK010000080.1:0-23055 GCF_047304025.1 Pseudomonas sp. Pseusp97
GCAAAGGACTGCGGCACGCCCAGCGGACGCAGGCCCACGCGCGACATCAGGCTGGCCTCGGCCGGGCCGATGAACAGCACGCCGTCGGCCCGCGCCAGGCGCCGCAGCACGTCCACCACCTGCTCCTGGGTCGGACGGTCGAAGTAGATCAGCAGGTTGCGGCAAAACACATAGTCGTAAGGCGCCTCGCCGGCCAGCAGGCCCGGCGCCAGAAGGTTGCCGGAGCGGAACTGCACCTTGCGCCGCACCGCCTCGGCCAACTGGTAATCGTTGCCGTCGGCGCCGAAGTAGCGGTCACGGAAACCCAGGTTGGCGCCGCGGAACGAATTGCGTCCATAGCGCCCCTCCGCCGCCCGCTCCAGCACGGCGCGGCTGACGTCCAGCGCATCGACCTGGAAGGCCGTCGGCGCAAGCCCTGCATCCAGCAGCGCCATGACGATGGAGTAGGGTTCCTCGCCGGTCGAGCATGGCAGGCTGAGAATACGCAGCGGCCGGGTCCCGGCCAGCTCCAGCATGCGCCGGGAGGCGAGGTCCGCCAGCGCGTCGAAGGATTCCGGATAGCGGAAGAACCAGGTCTCGGGGACTATCACCGCCTCGATCAGCGCCTGCACTTCGTCGGCGGAGCCTTGCAGTTGCATCCAGTAGTGCTCGACGTTGCCGCCGCTGACCTTGTTGCAACGCTGGCGCACGGCGCGTTCGATGACGGCGTCACCGACCGATTCCGCGTCCAGGCCGATGCGTTCCTTGAGCAGTCGGGCGAAGCGCGGATCGGTCATGCCGGCGCTCCCCCGGCCTGCCGCAGAACCCGTGCGCGAGCCTCATCGCTGAGCAACTGGTCGACGCCTACGCGCTGCAACAGGCCCGCCTCGTCTTCCAGCACGGGACCGAGGAAGCGGGCGCTGCCGTTGTCCAGGTCGTAGTCGCGGAAGGCCGCCGGGTCGCGGCGCAGGGTGTGGGTCGCCTGTTCGAGGATCAGCCCGAGCTGTTGCTCGGGTCCTTGCCCTTCGGCGCGATAGCGCACCAGCACCAGGCGCGTGCTGGTGCGGCGTGGCGCGCTGTGGCCATAGGCGAGCTGGCTCAAGTCGAGCACCGGCAACAGCTCGCCACGGTGCGGGAACAGCCCGGCCACCCAGGCCGGCGCTTGCGGCACGCGCTTGAGCGCGGGTACCGGCAGCACCTCGAGGACGTCGTGGACGTCCAGTGCGTAACGGTCCGCGCCCAGGCGGAACTGCAGGTACAGCCTGCCCGCCGCGGCGGTCTCAGACCTTGAAGCGGGAGACGCCATTGCGCAGTCCGTTGGCCACGAGGTTCAGCTCGTCGATGGCGAAGCTGGCCTGGCGCAGCGATTCCACGGTCTGGCCGGTGGCCTCGCCGAGCTGCACCAGCGCCTGGTTGATCTGCTCGGCGCCGGTCGCCTGGGCCTGCATGCCTTCGTTGACCATCTGCACGCGCGGCGCCAGCGCCTGCACCTGCTGGATGATCTGCGAGAGCTGCTCGCCGACCTGGCCGACTTCCGAGATACCGCGACGCACCTCCTCGGAGAACTTGTCCATGCCCATCACGCCGGCGGACACGGCGGACTGGATCTCGCGCACCATCTGCTCGATGTCATAGGTGGCCACGGCGGTCTGGTCGGCCAGGCGGCGCACCTCGGTGGCCACCACCGCGAAGCCGCGGCCGTATTCGCCGGCCTTCTCTGCCTCGATGGCGGCGTTGAGCGAGAGCAGGTTGGTCTGGTCGGCCACTTTCACGATGGTGGTGACCACCTGGTTGATGTTGCCGGCGCGCTCGTTGAGGATCGCAAGCTTGGCGTTGACCAGCTCGGCGGCGCCCATCACGTGGTGCATGGTCTCTTCCATGCGCGCCAGGCCCAGCTGGCCGGAGCCGGCCAGGGTGGAAGTCTGCTCGGCGGCCGAGGACACCTCGGTCATGGTGCGCACCAGGTCGCGCGAGGTGGCGGCGATTTCCCGCGAGGTGGCGCCGATCTCGGTGGTGGTGGCGGCCGTTTCGGTGGCGGTGGCCTGCTGCTGCTTGGAGGTGGCGGCGATCTCCGTCACCGAAGTAGTGACCTGGATGGCCGAACGCTGTGCCTGCGATACCAGGCCCTTGATCTCTTCGGCCATGCCGTTGAAGCCCGTCTCGATCACCGCGAACTCGTCGTTGCGCCCCATCGCCAGGCGTGCGGTCAAGTCGCCGCCGCCCATGACCTGCAGGCCTTTCACCACCTGGCGTACCGGTTCGGTGATGGCGCGCATCAGCAGCAGCCCGCAGATGGCCGCGGCGAGAGTGGCCAGCAGCATCGACACCAGCATGATGATCTTGGCCCGGTGCACTTCGACGACGATATCGGCAGCCGCCGCATCGGCGATCTGCTTGTTCAGGTCGATCAGGTCATTGAGCGTCCGGCGGCCGGCTTCCCAGGCCGGGTCCAGCTTGTCGACCACCATCTGGCGTCCGCCGGCGCGGTCCCTGGTGTACTGGTCCAGCACCTGCGCCAGCACCTCTTCGTAGACCTGCGCCTGCTGCTTGAAGCGGTCCATCATCTGCCGGTCGCGTGTCTCGTGGATGGTCGCCTCGTATTTGGCGACGCGGTCGTAGAGCACGTCATGGTTGGCGTTGAATGCCTGGCGGTCCGTCGCGTCGAGCGGCTTCTCCGCGCTCAGCCCGACCAGCATGTGCACCATCAGGATGCTGTCGGTCCAGGCCGAGCGCACCGTGGTCAGGGCATAGGTGCCCGGCATGGCGTCGTGGCTGACGCGCTCGGTGCTTTTCTCGATGTCCAGCAAACGGATGTAGGAGATCACCACCATCAACAGCATGATCGCGATGACGACAGCAAAGCTGGCCAGGATGCGTTGGCGTAGAGTCCAGTTCTTCACAGCGTTCCCCAGGGATGTTCGAGACATGCTGACGGAAGTGCACTCGAAAGAGCTTAGGCTCGCAAATGCAAATTCCTACTAATTCCTCAGCAAGATAGGACATATAGTATCTGGACACGCATAAAACTCGCCTCTTTATTCCAAATTTCCAGCACATTTTCCCACCCCGCGAAGCCGACGAAATCCGCCCATGCTGTCCCTCGCCCTGGCCGTCCATGCCGGCCTGTGTCTTTCCGCCTTCGGCGCCGCCACCCTCCTGCCGCTGCAATCGGAAGCCGTGCTGGTCGGCCTGTTGCTGGGCGGCCAGTACCCGCTGTGGTCGCTGCTGCTGGCCGCCAGCCTGGGCAACGTGCTCGGCTCCCTGGTCAACTGGCTGCTGGGCCGCGGCCTTGAGCGCTGGCATGGCCGCCGCTGGTTCCCGGTGAGCGACGCGGCGCTGGAAAAGGCCCGGCGCCACTACCGACGCTTCGGCAGCTGGACGCTGCTGCTCAGTTGGGCGCCGCTGGTCGGCGACCCGCTGACGCTGATCGCCGGCGTCATGCGCGAGCCGCTGTGGCGCTTCCTGCTGCTGGTCACGCTCGCCAAGGTCGGGCGTTACGCCGTGCTGGCCTGGCTCACGCTCGCCTGAAAGATTCCCCTCTCAAAATCGGCCAGCATTTCGTCGACTCGTCCCGTTTTGCCACTGCTGCGAAAAAATGGCGCCAATTAATATCAATGCGCCATCACTGTGCATGGCAGGGCTTTCGAGCCCCAGACAATGGATGACGAAAAGGGAAATTCACGATGTTCCGAAGCATGAGTATTGGCCGCCGCGCCTCCCTGGGTTTTGCCGTGATGGGCTTGTTGCTGGTGTTCCTCGGGTTGTTCTCGCTATACAAGCTGTCGACGCTGCGGGCCGCCTCCGAAGAGATCGACAACAACTGGCTGCTGAGCATCAACCACATGAACCAGCTCTCGGGCGACATCGCCCGCATCCGCCTGGAATCCATGCGCCTGCTGGTCAACCACGACAGCGCTGCCCGCGAACGCAGCCTCGACCTGATCGCCGAGGCGCGGCAGGACAAGGACAAGGTGCTTGCCGACTATCGCCGACTGATCCTCAGCGCCGAGGAGCAGCAGCACACCGATGAACTGCACCAGGCGCTCAACGGCTACCTCGGGTACGTCGACCAGTTGCTGGAGAAAGTCCGCCAGGACGACCAGGAAGGCGCGCTGCACATCCTCAACGGCAACATCGCCCAGCAGGGCGCGGAGCTGAACAAGCGCCTCACCGCGCTGATCGACCTCAACCGCAACGGCGCTGCCGCGGCAGCCAACCGCGCCGTGGAGCAGTACCAGAGCGGTCGGCTGGTGGTCGGCGCCATCCTGCTGCTGAGCATCGGGCTCACGCTGCTGCTGGCGTGGCAACTCACCCGCAGCATCGTCGTGCCGCTGGGCCAGGCTGTGCGCGTCGCCCGGACCATCGCCGGCGGCGACCTCAGCCAGCGCTTCAGCGTCGAAGGCCGCGATGAACCGGCGCAACTGCTCCACGCCCTGGCGGACATGCAGAACAGCCTGCGCGAGACCATCCGCGGCATCGGCAACTCTGCCAGCCAGCTGGCTTCGGCCGCCGAGGAAATGCACAGCGTGATGGAGGAAAGCAGCCGCGCGCTGCAGCAGCAGAGCGACCAGATCGAAATGGCCGCCACCGCCGTCAACCAGATGACCAGCGCCGTGGAAGAAGTGGCCAGCAACGCCGCGTCCACCTCCGCCGCCTCGCGCGAGGCCATCGACGCCGCCCGCAGCGGCAGCGAGCGGGTGGACGAGACCTCCAATGCCATCGGCACCCTGGCCGGCGAAGTGGGCCAGGCCTCGCAGCAGGCGGAGGCGCTGGCCAACCAGGCGCAGGATATCGGCAAGGTGCTGGAGGTGATCCGCAGCGTGGCCGAACAGACCAACCTGCTGGCGCTCAACGCCGCCATCGAAGCCGCCCGCGCAGGCGAGGCCGGGCGCGGTTTCGCTGTGGTCGCCGACGAAGTGCGCTCGCTGGCCCAACGCACCCAGAGCTCGACCCGCGAGATCGAGGAGCTGGTCTCGGCGATCCAGACCGGCAGTGACCGCACCGTCAACGCCCTGCTCAGCAGCACCGCCCATGCCGAGCGCACCGTCAGCCGCACCGGCGAGGCCGGCGCTTCGCTGCAGGTGATCCTGGAACGCATGTCGCTGATCAACGAACGCAACCTGGTGATCGCCAGCGCCACCGAGGAACAGGCGCAGGTGGCGCGCGAGGTGGACCGCAACCTGCTGAACATCCGCGACCTGGCGACCCAGACCTCGGCCGGCGCCACCCAGACCAGCGCGGCGAGCCAGGAGCTGTCTCGCCTGGCGGTGGACCTGAACGGAATGGTCGCGCGCTTCGTCGTCTGACGCGCCCTGGCAACTCCCGTTTCGCTCGATATAAAGCGAAACGGGAGCTGTCGGCAGGGAATTTTTCCGGCCTTTTCCTATCCAATGGCCATCATGGAACGCCACAGGGTGGATAGATGAAACTGTTGAAATTGTCGGCCGTGCTGGCCGCCGCTGCACTGCTCAGCGCCTGCGGGGGCAACCAGGCCAAGGTCTGTGGCTCGGACGATGTGAAGAACCAGCTGGTCAAGATCTTCCTCTCCGGCGCACTTTCGGCTCAGTCCGATGCATTGAGCAAGGCCGAGCTGAAGGACGTGGCCATCATCGACAAGGACCCGGACAGCGGCGTGCTGGAATGCGTCGGCACCCTGACCGTGCCGGTGGTCGGCCAGGTCGCCTCGGGCACCCTGAAGTACCAGATCGCTCCGGCGGCCAAGTCCGAGCACGACTACCTGCTGCTGCTCGCCGATGGCCCGCTGGCGAATGCCTTCGCCAAGCGCATCGAAGGGATGATCCCGCAGCAGTAGGGTTATCCACAGACGAAAAAAACCGGCCCTGGGGGCCGGTTTTTTATTGGGCTGGCTTTTCGTAGGACCGAGGGGGGCGCCTAGCCCTTGCTCGCGAACCGCTCAGTGCCGATTTCCTCGGTGAGCGCTTACTCACGATGGGAAGCTTGCGTTACCCATGCTGTCGACACGCGAGAATCGATGGGTATCGCTGCGCTCCACGCCATCCTACGTTGACGCGTCAGTGTGATTTCGGCGTGGCTGGGGATTCTGATCGCGGACTGGTCCGCTCCTGCAAATGCCGAAACGACGGACTCAGAACCCTTCCAGATCGATCAACTCGCCCTCGAAGCGAATCGACCCACCCTCCGCGTTCGCCTCGCCGCCCTGGATCTCGCCGTAATAGGAAAGCCCGTTCTCCAGCGTCACGCAGACGTGGGTCGGTTCTTCCGGGGCATCCAGCTGGCCCTTGAAGCTCACCTCGATCACGCCCTCTTGCGGCGCGCTGAGGGTCACCGTCACGCGGGCGTTATCCACCGCTTCGGCCTCGCGCCCCCAGTGCTCGGCGCTGACGGTCACGGTGGCGATTTCCTGTTTCATGCTCGAAGACTCTCCAACAAGGCTCCGGCGCCATGCGCACCGGCTGATGGCGCCAAGGATACCGCGCCGCCGGGGCAGCCGAAACGGCGGCTTTCGCTGCGACCTGCCGTCGCCTGCGCTGCGCCCCAGAACCTCGAACGTAGGATGGCGTGGAGCGCAGCGATACCCATCACTTCCGGCGCACCGACAGCATGGATATCGCTGCGCTCCACCCATCCCACCAAAGCGCCTCCATGGGGTAATGGCCAGAAACGAAAAGGCCCGGCATCCAGCCGGGCCTCTTCATGTCAGCTGAGGATCAATCCGCGTGGATGTCGTTGTCCTTGGTCTCCTTCAGGAACAGCAGCGAGCAGACCAGGCTCATCGCCGTGATCAGCACCGGGTACCACAGGCCGTAGAAGATGTTGCCGGTGTACACCACCAGGGCGAACGAGATGGTCGGCAGCAACCCGCCGAACCAGCCGTTGCCGATGTGGTACGGCAGCGACAGCGAGGTGTAGCGGATGCGCGTCGGGAACAGCTCGACCATCAGCGCCGCCAGCGGACCGTAGCAGCAGGTAGCGATGAAGATCAGCGCAACGATGATGGCCACCACCATCGGCCGGTTCACCAGCGACGAGTCAGCCACGGTCGGGTAGCCGGCGTCCTTCACCGCAGCACCCAGCGCGGCGGCGTCGAAGCCCTCGAGGCGCTTCTCGCCGACGGTCACCACCAGTTCGCTGCCAGCCGGAGCGGCCACCGTGCTGTAGGGCACGCCGCCCTTCACCAGCAGGGTCTTGGCCTTGTCGCAGGCGCTGTCGAATTTGGCCTTGCCCACCGGGTCGAACTGGAAGGTGCAGGTGGCCGGGTCCGCCATCACGGTGACCGGCGCCTGGCGCGAGGCTGCATCGATCTGCGGGTTGGCGTAGTGGGTCAGCGCCTGGAACAGCGGGAAGTACAGCACCGTGGCCAGCAGCAGGCCGGTGATCAGCACCGGCTTGCGCCCAACCTTGTCCGACAGCCAGCCCATGATCACGAACAGCGGCGCGCCGATCACCAGGGAAATGATCAGCAGCCCGTTGGACAACGCCGGGTCCACCTTCAGCACCTGGGTGAGGAAGAACATCACGTAGAACTGCGCCGCATAGAAGGTCACTGCCTGGCCGGCGTTGATGCTGAACAGCGCGATCAGGACGATCCTCAGGTTGCGCCAGTTGGTGAAGGACTCCTTGAGCGGCGACTTGCTCACCTTGCCCTCGGCCTTCATCTTCAGGAACGCCGGCGACTCCTGCATGGACAGGCGAATCCAGGTGGAGATGCCCAGCAGCACGATGGAGATCAGGAACGGCAGGCGCCAGCCCCAGGTCTCGAACTCGGCGCCGGTGAGCTGGCGGCAACCCCAGATCACCACCAGCGAAAGCAGCAGGCCACCGGTGGCGGTGCACTGGATCCAACTGGTGTAGGCGCCACGCTTGTGGTCCGGCGCGTGCTCGGCCACATAGATCGCCGCGCCGCCATATTCACCGCCCAGCGCCAGGCCCTGCAGCAGGCGCAGCACGATGAGGATGATCGGCGCGGCCACGCCGATGGTGGCGTAGGCCGGCAGCAGCCCCACCGCGAAGGTCGACAGGCCCATCAGCAGGATGGTGACGAGGAAGGTGTACTTGCGCCCGATCATGTCCCCCAGGCGGCCAAACACCAGCGCGCCGAAGGGGCGGACGAGGAAGCCGGCGGCGAATGCCAGCAGGGCGAAGATGAAGGCGGTGGTGTCGTTGACACCGGCGAAGAAGTGCTTGGCAATGATCGCCGCCAGCGATCCGTAGAGGAAGAAGTCGTACCACTCGAACACCGTGCCGAGCGACGAGGCGAAGATCACCTTGCGCTCGTCGCGACGCGTGGTCGCGGGCCGCTCATAGGAGCTGGTCTGTGCTACATCGGTCATTGCGGGCTCTCCTGCCCCTTCTGGGGGCTCTTGTTTTTGTCAGCCTCGACTGCCACGGTTTTCACACCGCGCGATACCGTTGATCTACTGCTCTTCGTAGGAGCGAGCTTGCTCGCGAACCGCCTGGCACCCAGGCGTCAGGGAGCGAAATTCCACGCCAGACACTGTGGGCAGACGGGATCGCCGTCACGCCACCGGAGCTTCCTCCTGTGCGCGCCCACTGGAAGGGATGACCTCCGCGCTACGCGCGGGTTCGCTCAAAATCATCTGCGCGGCCTTTTCCGCGATCACCAGCACCGGCGAGCAGCTGTTGCCGGAGGTCAGGCTGGGCATGATCGAAGCGTCGGCGATGCGCAGGCCGGGAATGCCGTGCACGCGCAGCTGGCTGTCTACCACAGCGCCCTCGCCCTGCCCCATGCGGCAGGTGCCGGCCGGGTGGAAGATGGTGGTGCCGATCTCGGCGGCGGCGCGGTGCAGGTCTTCCTCGGTCTGGTAGTCCGGGCCGGGCTTGAACTCCACCGGCTGGTAGCGCGCTAGCGCAGGCGCGGCGGCGATGCGGCGGGTCAGGCGGATGGCATCGGCGGCCACGCGCAGGTCCTGCGGGTGGCTCAGGTAGTTGGGCTGGATCACCGGCTTGTCGCGCGGATCCAGCGAGCGCAGCGTCACCGTGCCACGGCTCAGCGGGCGAAGGTCGCACACCGAAGCGGTGAACGCCGGGAAGCTGTGCAGCGGTTCGCCGAAGCGCTCCAGCGACAGCGGCTGCACGTGGTATTCGAGATTGGCCGAACGCTGGTTCGGGTCCGACCTGGCGAACGCGCCCAACTGGCTCGGCGCCATGGACAACGGGCCGCTGCGCTTGAGCAGGTATTCCAGGCCCATGCCCATCTTGCCCCACAGCGTCGAGGCGATCTGGTTCAGCGAAGGCGCGCCGTTCATGCGATAGATCAGGCGCAGCTGCAAGTGATCCTGCAGGTTGCCGCCGACCCCGGAAAGCTCATGGCGCACGCCGACGCCGTGCTTCTCCAGCAGCTCCCGCGGGCCGATGCCGGAGCGTTGCAGCAGTACCGGTGTGTTGATCGCGCCAGCACAGAGAATCACCTCGCGCCGGGCTCGCAGCTCGCGCCGCGCGCCCTGCCAGTTCACTTCCAGCCCGGCGGCGCGGCCGTTCTCCAGTAGCACGCGCAGGGCCTCGACATTCGTCAGAACAGTGAGATTGGGACGGTGGGCGATGGGCCGCAGGAAGGCCTTCGACGCGTTCCAGCGCACACCGGAACGCTGGTTCACCTGGAAATAGCCGCAGCCTTCGTTGTCGCCGCCGTTGAAGTCATCCACCGGGCGCACGCCGGACTGTGCCGCCGCCTCGCGGAAGGCATCGAGGATCGCCCACGACAGCCGCTGCTTCTCCACCCGCCATTCGCCGCCCGAGCCATGCAGTTCGCTCGCCCCGCCGAAGTGGTCCTCCATTTTCATGAACAGCGGCAACAGGTCGTTCCAGCCCCAACCGGGATTGCCCTCGGCCGCCCAGCCGTCGTAGTCCAGCGCCTGGCCACGCATATAGATCATGCCGTTGATCGAGGAGCAGCCGCCGAGAGTACGCCCGCGCGGGTACTTGATCGCGCGACCGTTCAGGCCCGGCACCTGTTCGGTGTCGAAACACCAGTCGGTGCGCGGGTTACCGATGCAGTAGAGGTAGCCGACGGGAATGTGGATCCAGGGGTAGTTGTCCGGACCGCCGGCTTCGAGCAGCAGCACGCGGTTGGCAGGGTCGGCGGACAGACGATTGGCCAGCAGGCAGCCGGCAGGGCCCGCGCCGACGATCAGGTAATCAAAAGCATCCAGTGCCTGGGGCATGGAGAAACACCTCGCCGTTCTTGTTCTTTTTATCTGAAGACCGAGCCTAGTCGTTCGTTCGTGATAAAAGAACAGTCGTTTCGAGTCAGCTGCTGTGCGTTTTCTAACAACAAGGACTGCCGAGATGTTCGACTGGAATGACCTGCGCTACTTTCTTGAGCTGCACCGCAGCGGCCGCCTGCTGACCACCGCCAAGCGCCTGGGCACCACCCACGCCACGGTGGCGCGGCATATCGAGAGCATCGAGCGCGACCTCGGCACCCAGCTGTTCGCCCAGCACACCGGCGGCTACCAGCTCACCCCGGCAGGCCAGGCGCTGCTCAAGCACGCCGAGGCCATGGAGAACACCGCCCTCCTCGCCCAGGAGGAAATGAGCCAGGCCATCTCGCCGCTGGGACAGGTGCGCATCGGCGTGACCGAAGGCCTGGGCACCATGTTCCTCGCCCCGCGCCTGGGCGAACTGATGCAGCGCTACCCCGGCCTGGAAGTGGAACTGGTATCGGTGCCACGCTTCGTCAGCATCACCAACCGCGAGGCCGACATCGCCATCACCCTGGAGCGCCCCAGCGCCGACCTGGTGATCAGCCGCCGCCTCACCAGCTACCGCCTTAGCCTGTTCGCCAGCCCCGCCTACCTGGAAAACGCCCCGCCCCTGCGCGACCGCGAGGACCTGAGCAAGCATTCCTGGATCGGCTACGTCGACGACCTGCTGTTCAGCCAGGAACTGCTGTTCCACCACAGCTTCTGCCGCCACCCGCAGGTGGTGTTCCGCAGCACCAGCGTGGTCGCCCAGCAACAGGCGGCGCAGGCCGGCATCGGCATCGCCATCCTCCCCCAGTACATGGGCCTGCACGATCCACGGCTGGTGCCGGTGCTGCCGGAGGAATTCATAGAACGGGAATACTGGATGTGCACCCGACGCGAACTGCACCGCTCGGTGCGGTTGAGGTTGGTGTGGGATTTCCTCGTAGAAGTCTGCGGGCGCGAACAGGGGATTCTGGTGGGAGGCAAAACCACAGCCCCGACCTGACCTGTAGGAGCGAGCTTGCTCGCGAACGGACTTGCCGGCGGGAACGAGGCTGGGCGGGTTCGCGAGCAAGCTCGCTCCTACGAAAAGCAGCCGCCGCACGGCGCCTCAGGGACACAGCCTACAGCTTCAGGGATTCCTGACAGCCGTTTCCGAATCATTCAAGGCGACTTTTACCGAAGATATCCGGCATCCCACACCGGAGAATTTTCATGCGCCAGCGCCAACCCAGCCTGAACCTGCAGACCATCGTCGATGCGCTCAACAGCGGCGCCCTCGCCCGAGGCGAAACCCTGGCGCGGCAGTTGCTGCGCACGCAGCCGCGCAATGCCGATGTGCTGCACCTGTGCGGCGCGGCCTGCCTGATGCAGGACAAGGCGGCGCAGGCGCGGGAATTGTTCAAGCGGGCGTTGATGCTGCGCAAGGACGGCACCTTCTACCTGAATCTGGCGCTGGCCGAGCGCGCGCTGAACGATGAGCGCGCGGCGGAAGTGGCCTTCCGCCAGTGCCTGAGGCTGCAGCCGGGTAATGCCAAGGCAGCGAATAACCTGGCGAACATCCTCAATGGCCGGCGCGAGTACGCCGAGGCGGAACAACTCTATCGCCAGGCCGTCGCCAGCGAGCCGGGCTATGTGCTGGCCTACAAGAACCTGGCCAACCATCTGCGTGAACGAGGCTACAGCGAGGCGGCCATTCCGCTGGTGACGCAGGCGCTGAAGATCAGCCCCGACAACACCGACCTGCAGCTGGAACTGGCCCGCGCCCTGGAGAAACGCAAGCGCCATGCGGAAGCGGCGCACTGGTTCAGCAAGGCCGGGCACTGGGGCGACCTGCAATTCGCGCTGCGCAACCTGGCCGACTGGTCGCGGCTGGAGGAAGTGGATGCGGCTCTGCTGCAGCAACTGCGCAATCCCACCCAGGAGCGCACCACGCCCTGGAGCCTGATCAACCTCCCCGCCCTCACCCCCGAGCTGCACCGCGATGCGGCGCGGCACTACGCCGAATCCAGCTGGGCGGCAGAGCTGGCCGGCGCGCCGCTGGCGATGGAGCCAGTGGCGGGCGAGCGCCTGCGCATCGGCTACCTGTCCAGCGACTTCTATGCCCATGCCACTCTGCACCTGATGATGGGCGTGCTAGAGGCCCATGACCGCGCGAAGGTGGATATCCAGCTGTTCGATTACAGTCCCGAACGCGACGACCATTTCACCCGGCGCCTTGCCGCAACGGGTCTGCCACGCCACGATCTGCGCGAACTGTCCGACGAAGCGGCGGCGCGGCTGATCGCAGACCAGCGCCTGCACATCCTGGTGGACCTCAAGGGTTACACCACCGGTGCGCGCCAGGGCATTACCGCGCTGCGGCCGGCTCCGGTGATCGTCAACTGGCTGGGTTATCCCGGCAGCCTGGGGCATCCGCGATTGGCCGATTACCTGATCGGCGATGCGAACGTGACGCCGCCCGCGCACGCCGAGCATTTCAGCGAGACCCTGGCGCTGATGCCGCACAGCTACCAGCCCAATGACCGCGACCGTCCATTGGGCGCGCCACCTGGCCGTGCCGAAGCGGGCTTACCGAAAAACGCCGTGGTGTTCTGCAGCTTCAACCAGTTGCTCAAGCTGAACCCTGGTGAGTTCGACCTCTGGTGCCGCCTGCTGCGAGAGGTGCCGGGCAGCGTACTCTGGCTGCTGGAGCCGGAAGCCGAAGAAGCCTGCGCCAACCTGCGCCGGGAAGCGCTGGCACGTGGAGTCGAAGCCGAGAGACTGGTGTTCGCCCCACGCATGAAGCAGGCGGAGCATCTGGCTCGCCTCGCTCTGGCAGATATCGCGCTGGACAGCTTCCCCTGCACCTCGCATACCACCGCCAGTGATGCGCTGTGGGCGGGCGTACCGCTGATGACCCGGCTTGGCGAGACCTTCACCAGCCGCGTGGCCGGCAGCCTGCTCAAGGCCCACGGTTTCGATGAGCTGGTCGCGACCGATGCGCAGGACTATTTCAATCGGTTGAAGGCCCTGGCGCTGGACGAGTCGAAGCGCGATGACCTGCGCCAGCGGTTGGGCGCGGCTCGAATGGAATCGCCGCTGTTCGACACGGCGCGCTTCACCGTCGACCTGGAGGCGCTGTTTGCGGCCATCTGGCAGCACCACAGCGCCGCGCCGGAGGCTCGCGCTGCTGTCGTGGTCGCGGAATAGTCATTGTAGGAGCGAGCTCGCTCGCGAACCCGCCCAGCGCCGGCATAGCCGGAAGGGCTGTTCGCGAGCAAGCTCGCTCCTACAGGGAGGGCGGGATTATTCGGCGCGGGCCTTCTCGACCTTGTCGGAAGCGGACCACAGGCGATAGCGGACTTCGACGTCCTTCGGCGCGTAGATCACGATCGGCAGCTTGCTGTTGTAGCGCAGCACGAAGCCATCGCCGACCACCGGGACGAAGTCCTTGCGGGTCTTGCCGTCCGGGCAGGCCATCAGGGTGCTGGCCGGGGCGCTGACCTTGTCCAGGCGGTAGTAGGAGTAGCCCCAGCCTTCCAGGGTCTTTTCCTCCAGGGTGCCGCCCAGGCGCTGGCGGTTGCAGTCGACGGTCAGCGTCTTGCCGGCGAGGATCTCGACCTTGAAGTTCTCTTCCTGCACCTGCTTGGGCAGGTGGATGACCTGGCGCACGAAGCCGTCCTCGGCCTTGGGATAAGGCGCGACGTCTTCCAGCTTGGCGGCGTTGGCGAAGGTGGCGGTAGCGCTGAGCAGCAGCGCGGTGGGGAGGGTGAAGCGTACGAACGGCATGAAGCCTCCTTGCAGAAATGAAGAACGAACGCACCGCGCGGGTGCGTTCGTCCGAGCGATCTGACCGTCAAATTGTACGAACGCTCCTACAGCCGTGCGCTGAGTTGTATCAAGCTACTTCACCTCCGGCCTTGGCCTGCTGCTCGAGATGGGCCTGGAGTTCCGGGGCGAGATTGAGGTTGTAGGCGAGCTCATCGAGGTAGGTGCGTTCGGTGCCCTGCTGGTCGTCCACCAGCATTACGCTGACCAGGTACATCTCGGCAGCCATGGCCGGGTCGCCCTGGGCGGACTCGGCGACTTCGGCGGCATCCAGCGGCTTGCGTACCTCCGCGTCGAGCCAGTCCTGCAGTTCCGGCTCATCGGTGTGGCGGGCGATCTCGCCCTGGATGGCGGCCTTTTCCTTTTCATCGATGCGACCGTCGGCCTTCGCCGCGGCGATCATGGCGCGAAGGATTGCGTGGCTATGGGCCTCGGCTTCCGGTCCGGAGAGCTGGTCCACGGTCATCAGCGACTGCTGTTGCGAAGGGTTGGCGTTCTGCTGGCGCTGCCAGTTCTGGTAGGCCTGGAAGGCCATCATGCCGAGGGAAGCAAGCATGGCGTAGTTGATGCCGCCGCTGCTGCCCGTACGACCTTGCGGTGCGCCGCCGTTGTTCGCACCGCCGCCGAGCATGCCTCCCAGTACATCGCCCAGGCCGCCGAGCCCGCCACCGGCACCGCCGGAGGAGCCGCCCAGCAAACCACCCAGCAACCCGCCGAGGCCACCGAGACCTCCCGCGCCGCCGCCCTGTTGTGTCGCCGCGCCTTGGCTGCCGCGCAGCAGTTGTTCCAGTAGATCCGCAGTGTTCATGGAGTGACCCTCGCCGGCTTGCGTGGCGCGCCGGGCGGCGTCGCCAACCTGTTGCAGCAATGAGCTCTGACCTGCCTTGAGCAGTTGATCGAAAAGAGAACCAGCATTCATGAGATGACAACTCTCGCTATGCGTTGGGCAACGATAGTCCCGCCACACCGATGCGCCAGCGCCGTTCGCCGGCCGGGTGCCAGGGCGGGACACCCGGGGGCGAAGCCTGCCGCCGCGAGAGGTTGCCAGCCAGGCGATTGCCGCCCGGCGCCGATTTCAGCCGGCGATTGCGAGGAAGGTCACGCGGACACGGCGTCCAGCGCCTTCTGCGCCTGGGCTTCCAGCTCGGCCTTGAGGCCGGCGTCGAGGCTCAGCTGGCGGGCCAGTTCGTCGAGGTAGGCGCGCTCCATGTAGCTGGTCTCGTCAACCATCAGCAGGCTGGCCAGGTACATCTCGGCGGCCATTTCCGCGCTGGTGGCGGCGCGGGCGACTTCGGCCGGGTCGAGCGGCTTGGCCAGCTCGCGGTCAAGCCAGCCCTGCAGCTCGACGTCGCCGGTGAGCTTGGCGATTTCGCCGTCGATCAGCTGGCGTTCGCGATCGTCGATATGCCCGTCGGCCTTGGCCGCCGCGACTATGGCCCGGAGGATGGCATGGCTGTGCTGCTCGGCCTGCGCCGGGGGAAGGCGATCCACTGTCTGCGGCTCGCCGCGCGGGGCGCTGGCCTGTTTCTGCTGCCAGTTGCCATAGGCCTTGTAGGCCAGGACGCCCAGCGCTGCGAGGCCGCCATAGGTGACGACCTTGCCGCCCATCTTGCGCGCCTTCTTGCTGCCCAGTAGCAGGCCCAGCGCGCCGGCTGCCAGGGCGCCGCCACCAGCACCGGAGAGCAGGCTGCCCAGGTCCAGGCCGCCGCCCTTGCCCGCTTGCTGGGCGCCGTCCTGCCGGGCCACGCCCTTGTTCTGCAGGAGGTCCTGGCCGGATCTGAGGAGCTGGTCGAGCAGGCCGCGAGTGTTCATGGCGATCTCCACTGTCTATCGAAAATTGTGGATTCCGACTCTAGCCCGACGCGCCGGCCAGACGCAGCGACAGTGTGCTTCCGGATATTGCGGGCCAATGCCCGCGGGTCCGCAGGGCAAAGGGTCCGCTTTCATTCGATTAAAAAGAATGTTCCTATAGATTTTCGATAATCAACAATGAAAAGCGCCGGGACCGGCTAGACAAGGCTCTAGACCGGGCTTAACGCGCCAGCGGCCAATCACCATGATGACGCTCCGCCAGATCCGCCACTTCATCGCCGTCGCCGAGACCGGTTCGATTTCCGCCGCTGCCCAGGCGGTGTTCATCTCCCAGTCCACCCTGACCCTCGCCATCCAGCAGTTGGAAGAAGAGATCGGCGTGCGCCTGTTCGACCGCCACGCCAAGGGCATGACCCTGACCCACCAGGGCCACCAGTTCCTGCGCCAGGCGCACCTGATCCTGGCCACGGTGGAGAACGCCAAGCGCAGCCTGCAGCAGAGCACCGACCAGGTGGCCGGCAGCCTCACCATTGGCGTGACCAGCCTGGTGGCGGGTTATTACCTGGCGGACCTGATCAACCGCTTCCAGCGCGCCTACCCCAACGTGCAGACCCGCGTAGTGGAGGACGAGCGCCCGTACATCGAGCACCTGCTGGTGAGCGGCGAGATCGATGTCGGCGTGCTGATCCTCTCCAACCTGGAAGACCGCCACGCCCTGCAGACCGAGGTGCTGACCCACTCGCCGCACCGCCTCTGGCTGCCGGCGCAGCACCCGCTGCTGGAGCGCGACAGCATCGGCCTGGCCGATGTGGCGGGCGAGCCATTGATCCAGCTGAACGCCGACGAGATGGGCCTGCATACCCAGCGCATATGGTCGCGCGCCGGGCTGGTGCCGCAGGTCACGCTGCGCACGGCATCGGTTGAGGCGGTGCGAAGCCTGGTGGCGGCGGGCCTGGGGCTGTCGATCCAGCCGGACATGACCTACCGCCCCTGGTCGCTGGAAGGCGACATCATCGAGGCGCGACCGCTGGTGGATCTTTCCGAACCGCTGGACGTCGGCCTGGCCTGGCGTCGCGGCACTGCGCGGCCGCCACTGGTGGACCCGTTCCTCACCGTGGCACGCGAGCAGCCCAACGCGAAGAAGCTTTCCATCTGAACGTAGGGCGCATAACCGCTTGCGGTGATCCGCCGAGAAGGTTTGGAGCTTGTGCGGACGGCGGATAACGCTTGAGGCGTTATGCGCCCTACGGCCTGATACCTGTGAACCTATCGTTCGATTTAATCGAACGCCACTTTCAGTAATTAGAATTTGTCGACCCCACGCCCGGACTCTAGTCTCTGCCCTCATACAAAGGGCCAGCTCCGGGTATCGCCCCATACGGAGCACGCACATGGCCCCCGAAAACAAGACAGATAAAAGACGAGCTTCCAGGATGACCGGCGCAACCCTGCACACCGCCCTGCTGATCGACGGCCAACTGGTCGCTGGCGAAGGCATGGCCGAGCCGATCATCAACCCGACCACGGGCGAAACCATCGTCAGCATCGCCGACGGCTCCCTGGACCAGGTCGAGCAGGCCATCGCTGCCGCCCACCGCGCCTTCCCCGCCTGGGCCCGCACCACGCCTGCCCAGCGCGCCACCGCCCTGCTCGCCATCGCCGACGCCATCGACAAGCGCGCGAACGACCTCGCCCAGCTGGAATCACTGAACTGCGGCAAGCCGCTGCACCTGGCGCGCCAGGACGACATTCCGGCCACCGCCGACGTGTTCCGCTTCTTCGCCGGCGCCGTGCGCTGCCAGCAGGGCCAGCTCGCCGGCGAATACGTGCCCGGCCACACCAGCATGGTGCGCCGCGACCCCGTGGGCGTGGTCGCTTCGATTGCGCCGTGGAACTACCCGCTGATGATGGCCGCGTGGAAGATCGCCCCCGCACTGGCCGCCGGCAACACCCTGGTGTTCAAGCCGTCCGAACACACCCCGCTAAGTATCCTGGCACTGGCGCCGGCACTGGCGGAAATCCTCCCCGCCGGCGTGATCAACATCGTCTGCGGCGGCGGCGAAGGGGTCGGCAGCCACCTGGTCAGCCACCCGAAGGTGCGCATGGTCTCGCTGACTGGCGACATAGTCACCGGGCAGAAGATTCTCCAGGCCGCCGCGCGCACCTTGAAGCGCACGCACCTGGAACTGGGCGGCAAGGCCCCGGTGATCGTCTGCAACGATGCCGACCTCGAAGCCGTGGTCCAGGGCGTGCGCACCCACGGCTACTACAACGCCGGGCAGGACTGCACCGCGGCCTGCCGCATCTATGCGCAGGCCGGTATCCATGACCGCCTCGTCGCCGAGCTGGGCGACGCCGTGGCGAGCATCCGCTTCGCCCGCAAGCGCGACGCCGACAATGAGATCAGCCCGCTGATCAGCGCCCGCCAGCGCGACCGCGTGGCCAGCTTCGTCGAACGCGCCCTCGGCCAGCCGCACATCGAGCGCGTCACCGGCGCCGCCGTGCATTCGGGCCCCGGCTTCTACTACCAGCCGACCCTGCTGGCCGGCTGCAAGCAGCAGGACGAGATCGTCCAGCGCGAAGTGTTCGGCCCGGTGGTCACCGTGACCCGCTTCGAGCAGCTGGAACAGGCGGTGGACTGGGCCAACGATTCCGAATACGGCCTGGCCTCCTCCGTGTGGACGCAGAACCTGGACAAGGCCTTCCAGATCGCCAACCGCCTGCAGTACGGCTGCACCTGGATCAACACCCATTTCATGCTCGCCAGCGAAATGCCCCACGGCGGGCTCAAGCGCTCGGGCTACGGCAAGGACCTGTCCAGCGACTCGCTGCAGGACTACAGCGTGGTGCGCCACATCATGGCGCGCCACGGCCAGCGACTGGATTGAACCACCCGGCGGGATCGCCCGCCGGCACATAAGAAACGCCCCGACGGCATGCCGTGCGAGGGCTGTTGCTCGATTGAACTGCCCCCCCAATAGAGACAACAACGAGAGGGAGACACCCGATGCGCAAGACCGCACTGCTCAGTGCCATCACCACCGCCCTGCTGGCCAGCGCCGGCGTCCAGGCCGCCGAGGCCCTGAAGGAAGTCGGCAAGGGCGAAGGCCGCCTGGACATCATCGCCTGGCCCGGCTACATCGAGCGCGGCCAGTCCGACAAGAACTACGACTGGGTCACCCAGTTCGAGAAGGACACCGGCTGCCAGGTCAACGTGAAGACCGCCGCGACCTCCGACGAGATGGTCAGTCTGATGGCCAAGGGCGGCTACGACCTGGTCACCGCATCCGGCGACGCCTCCCTGCGCCTGATCTACGGCAAGCGCGTGCAGCCGATCGACCCGTCGCTGATCCCCAACTGGAAGAACATCGACCCGCGCCTGAAGGACGCCGCCTGGTACGTGGTCAACGGCAAGACCTACGGCGCGCCGTACCAGTGGGGCCCGAACCTGCTGATGTACAACACCAAGGTCTTCCCCACCGCGCCGGACAGCTGGAAGGTCGTGTTCGACGCTCAGAACCTGCCCGACGGCAAGCCGAACAAGGGCCGCGTGCAGGCCTACGACGGCCCGATCTACGTCGCCGACGCCGCGCTGTACCTGAAGGCGACCCAGCCGAAGCTGGGCATCCTTGATCCGTACCAGCTCGACGAGAAGCAATACGCCGCCGTGGTCGAACTGCTGCGCAAGCAGCATGACCTGATCCACCGCTACTGGCACGACACCACCGTGCAGATGAGCGACTTCAAGAACGAAGGCGTCGCCGCTTCCAGCGCCTGGCCGTACCAGGCCAACGCGCTGAAGGCCGAAGGTCAGCCGATCGCCACCGTGTTCCCGAAAGAAGGCGTCACCGGCTGGGCCGACACCACCATGCTGCACGCCGAAGCCCAGCACCCGAGCTGCGCCTACAAGTGGCTGAACTGGTCGCTGGAGCCGAAGGTTCAGGGCGACGTGGCCGCCTGGTTCGGCTCGGTGCCGGCAGCCCCCGCCGGCTGCAAGGCCAGCGCCCTGCTGGGCGACGAGGGCTGCGCCACCAACGGCTACAACCAATTCGACAAGATCGCGTTCTGGAAGACCCCGGTGGCCGAGGGCGGCAAGTTCGTCCCGTACAGCCGCTGGACCCAGGACTACATCGGGATCATGGGCGGCCGCTAAGGCCTTGAGCGTTCGCGAGCAAGCTCGCTCCTACAGGGAGTCCGGCTCTTCGTAGGAGCGAGCTGGCTCGCGAACCCGCCCCGTGCGCCTCGCCATGCCGGCGAGCGCCACGACATCCATCCGATTGCACCGATTCACCCGTATCTCAGATTCACGGGCAGGGCTCCCCTACGCCGGATTCCTGCCCCTTGGAGCGTGCACCATGACCACCCCCGCTGTTCAATTCACCCAGGTCTCCCGCCAGTTCGGCGACGTCAAGGCCGTTGACCGGGTGTCCATCGACATCAAGGACGGCGAGTTCTTCTCCATGCTCGGCCCGTCGGGTTCGGGCAAGACCACCTGCCTGCGCCTGATCGCCGGCTTCGAGCAACCCAGCGCAGGCTCCATCCGCATCCATGGCGAGGAGGCCGCGGGCCTGCCGCCCTACCAGCGCGACGTCAACACGGTGTTCCAGGACTACGCGCTGTTCCCGCACATGAGCGTGCTGGAGAACGTCGCCTACGGCCTGAAGGTCAAGGGCGTCGGCAAGGCCGAGCGCCTGAAGCGCGCCGAGGAAGCCCTCGGCATGGTCGCCCTGGGTGGCTACGGCGTGCGCAAGCCGGTGCAGCTCTCCGGCGGCCAGCGCCAGCGTGTCGCCCTGGCCCGCGCCCTGGTGAATCGCCCGCGCGTGCTGCTGCTGGACGAACCCCTCGGCGCCCTCGACCTCAAGCTGCGCGAGCAGATGCAGAGCGAGCTGAAGAAACTGCAGCGGCAGCTGGGCATCACCTTCATCTTCGTCACCCACGACCAGAGCGAAGCGCTGTCCATGTCCGACCGCGTCGCGGTGTTCAACAAGGGCCGCATCGAACAGGTCGACACCCCGCGCAACCTCTACATGAAGCCCGCCACCCCGTTCGTGGCGGAGTTCGTCGGCACCTCCAACGTGCTGCGTGGCGATATCGCCCAGAACCTCACCGGCAATGCCCAGCCCTTCTCCATCCGTCCCGAGCACATCCGCTTCGCCAACGGCGAGCGCAGCGCCTCGGACATCGAGATCAGCGGCCTGCTGCACGATATCCAGTACCAGGGCGCGGCGACCCGCTACGAGATCCGTCTCGACAACGGCCAGAACCTCTGCCTCAGCCAGGCCAACAGCCAGTGGGCCGACATCGACCTCGCCCACCAGCCGGGCCAGCGCGTGACCGCCCGCTGGGCGCGCGAGGCGATGGTGGTGCTGAACGAGGGCGCCTGACATGGAACTGACGATGAACGCTCCGGTGCTGCAGGCCAGCAATGGCCCGCTGCGCCGCCTGTGCAACCTGCTCTACCGCAAGCCGACGCTGTACCTCTCGCTGCTGCTGATCCCGCCGCTGCTGTGGTTCGGCGCGATCTACCTCGGCTCGCTGCTGACGCTGCTGTGGCAGGGCTTCTACACCTTCGACGACTTCACCATGACGGTGACGCCGGAGCTGACCTGGGCCAACTTCGGCTCGCTGCTCAGCGGCTCCAACTTCGACATCATCCAGCGCACCGTGCTGATGGCGGTAGCGGTGTCCATCGCCAGCGGCGCGGTGGCCTTCCCCATCGCCTACTACATGGCGCGCTACACCACCGGCAAGACCAAGGCGTTCTTCTACATCGCCGTGATGATGCCGATGTGGGCCAGCTACATCGTCAAGGCCTACGCCTGGACCCTGCTGCTGGCCAAGGGCGGCGTGGCGATGTGGTTCGTCCAGCATCTGGGCCTGGAGCCCCTGCTGAACCTGCTGCTGGGCATTCCCGGCGTCGGTGGCAACACCCTGTCCACGTCCAGCTTCGGGCGCTTCCTGGTGTTCGTGTACATCTGGCTGCCGTTCATGATCCTGCCGATCCAGGCCTCCCTGGAGCGCCTGCCGCCCTCCTTGCTGCAAGCCTCGGCCGACCTCGGCGCGCACCCGCGGCAGACCTTCCTGCAGGTGATCCTGCCGCTGTCGATCCCCGGCATCGCCGCCGGCTCGATCTTCACCTTCAGCCTGACCCTGGGCGACTTCATCGTGCCGCAGCTGGTGGGCCCGCCGGGCTACTTCATCGGCAGCATGGTCTACGCCCAGCAGGGCGCGATCGGCAACATGCCGATGGCCGCCGCCTTCACCCTGGTGCCCATCGTGCTGATCGCCGTGTACCTGTCCATCGTCAAACGTCTGGGGGCCTTCGATGCACTCTGAGAAAGCATCCTGGGGGCTCAAAGCGGCCGCCTGGGGCGGGCTGGTGTTCCTGCACTTCCCGATCCTGATCATCTTCATGTACGCCTTCAACACCGAGGACGCGGCCTTCAGCTTCCCGCCCAAGGGCTTCACCCTGCACTGGTTCAGCGTCGCCTTCGCGCGCCAGGACGTGCTCGAAGCCATCGAGCTGTCGGTGAAGATCGCCAGCGTCGCCACGCTGATCGCCATGCTCCTGGGCACCCTGGCCGCGGCCGCGCTGTACCGCCGCGACTTCTTCGGCAAGGAAGGCATCTCGCTGATGCTGATCCTGCCGATCGCCCTGCCCGGCATCATCACCGGCATCGCGCTGCTCTCGGCGTTCAAGACCCTCGGCATCGAGCCGGGCTTCCTGACCATCGTCATCGGCCACGCGACCTTCTGCGTGGTGATCGTCTACAACAACGTCATCGCGCGCTTCCGCCGCACCTCGCACAGCCTCATCGAAGCCTCGATGGACCTGGGCGCGGACGGCTGGCAGACCTTCCGCTACGTGATCCTGCCCAACCTCGGCTCGGCGCTGCTGGCGGGCGGCATGCTGGCGTTCGCGCTGTCCTTCGACGAGATCATCGTCACCACCTTCACCGCCGGCCATGAACGCACCCTGCCGATCTGGCTGCTCAACCAGCTGGGCCGCCCGCGCGACGTGCCGGTGACCAACGTGGTGGCGATGCTGGTGATGATCGTGACCATGCTGCCGATCCTCGGCGCCTACTACCTGACCAAGGGTGGCGAAGGCGTGGCGGGGAGCGGCAAATGAGGTCATGTGCCAAGCGGCCCTCTCCCCCCGCCCTCTCCCTGAAGGGAGAGGGAGTTATCCGTGCCGGCTGACACCCAGGTTTCATCCTGCACCGAACGGTCCCCTCTCCCTTCAGGGAGAGGGTTAGGGAGAGGG
>NZ_JBGLYK010000081.1:0-22759 GCF_047304025.1 Pseudomonas sp. Pseusp97
CCCCGCCCCCCCCCCCCCCGCCCCCCCCCCCGCCCCCCCAACACATTCCCCCCCCCCCCCCCACCCCCCCCCCTGCCCCCCCCCCCGCCCCCCCAACCCCCCCCCCCGGGGGCCTCCCCCCCCCAACCCCCGCTCCTACGAAGAGCCAGCCTGCTGACATGAAAAAGCCGCCCCAAGGGACGGCTTTTTCATGTCAGCAGCGAACAACGCTCGTCAGGCCCCTTCGCGGTCCCGGAAGCCGAGCAGATACAGGATGCCGTCAAGCCCCAGGGTGGAGATCGCCTGCTTGGCCGACTGCTTGACCAACGGCTTGGCGCGGAAAGCCACGCCCAGCCCGGCCAGCCCCAGCATCGGCAAGTCGTTGGCGCCGTCGCCCACGGCAATCGTCTGCTCCAGCTGCAGACCTTCCTTCGCCGCCAGTTCGCGCAGCAGGTCGGCCTTGCGCTGAGCGTCGACGATGGGCTCGATGGCCACGCCGGTCAGCTTGCCGTCGACGATCTGCAGTTCGTTGGCGAACACGTAGTCGATGCCCAGCTTCGCCTGCAGCTGCTTGGCGAAGTAACTGAAGCCGCCGGAGAGGATGGCAGTCTTGTAGCCCAGGCGCTTGAGTTCGGCGAACAGGGTTTCGGCGCCTTCGGTGAGGCGCAGCGAGGCGCCGATCTCTTCCAGCACGTCCTCGGACAGGCCCTGAAGCAATGCCAGGCGTTCCTTGAAGCTGGCGCGGAAATCCAGCTCGCCACGCATGGCGCGCTCGGTGATCTCGGAGACCTGCTCGCCGACGCCGGCCGCCTTGGCCAGTTCGTCGATCACTTCGGCCTCGATCAGCGTCGAGTCCATGTCGAACACCGCCAGGCGCCGGTTGCGGCGGAACACCGAGTCCTGCTGGAAGGCGATGTCGACGTTCAGCTCCTGGGCAACGCTGAGGAATTCGGCGCGCAGCGCCGCCGGATCGGCAGGCTCACCGCGCACGGAGAACTCGATGCAGCCCTTGCCCTGGTCAGCCGGCGTATCCAGCGGCATGCGCCCGGACAGGCGGTCGATCTGATCGATGTTCAGGCCGTACTTGGCAGTGATCGAACTGACCCGCTGCAGCTGCTCGGCGGTCACCCGGCGAGTCAGCAGGGTCACGATGTGGCGGGGCTTGCCCTGGCCACCGACCCACTGCCGGTAATCGTCTTCGGACACCGGTGTGAAGCGCACCTGCTGGTCGAGCTTGTAGGCCGTGAACAACACGTCCTTGAGCACCGACGAGGCCCGCTCGGTGCCCGGGATCTCCACCAGGATGCCAAAGGACAGGGTGTCGTGGATCACCGCCTGGCCGATGTCGAGGATGTTCACGCCACCCTGCGCCAGGACGCCGGTAATGGCCGCGGTGAGGCCGGGGCGGTCTTCCCCGGTGATGTTGATCAGGACGATCTCGCGCAAGGCGCTGTCTCCGCCATGGAAAAAAGGCCGACATTCTACCTGCTTTCCATGCGCGCGGATGCTCCGCTCGCCCGCCCGGCAGGCGCCGCCGCCGATCGGAATGCACGCAGGATCACCGCGGCACGCCGACTTTCGCCGCCTTGACAGCGCCCGCGGCGCTTTGCCCCCCGGTGGGGCCTCGTTATACTGCCCGGCATCTGCCCTAGAGAAGACCGAGCCCGCTGTGACCCGGCCCACCTCCGTCAAGCCCGACAATTTCTTCCTGCTGCTCTTCCACGCCCTGCGCCAGCGCCGCGTGCCGATTGCCCTGCGCATCGCCATCCACGGCCTGTTGCTGGTGGCCGCCGCCCTGGTGATCTACGCCTGGGTGATGGGCATGCAGTTCAAGCAGGCCATGCAGCAGCAGGCCGACGCCCTCGGCCAGAGCCTGACGACGCAGACCGCGCAGTCTGCCACCGAGCTGCTGGTGTCCAACGACCTCCTCAGCCTCAATGTGCTGCTCAACAACCTGACGAAGAACCCGCTGGTCGCCCACGCGGCCATCTACAGCGTGGACAACCGCATCCTCGCGGAGTCCGGCACGCGGCCCAAGCAGGGCCTGCTGGGCGACGCCGAAGGGCTGTACTCCACGCCCATCACCTTCCAGGAAGTGATCGCCGGCCACCTGCGCATCAGCCTCGACATGCACCAGTTCGAGCAGCCGATGACCGTCAGCCTGCAGAGCATGGGGCTGATCAGCCTGATCCTGCTGCTGCTCACCCTGACCTTCGGCCTGCGCCTGGGTCGGCAGATTTCCACACCGTTGCTGCAGCTCCGTGTCTGGCTGCGCGACCCGGACGATCCCGCTCCGGGCGCCGGGCTGCAGAACGAGATCGGCGACCTCGCCCGCCAGCTGCAAGCACGCCTGGTGCCGGAAAAGCCGCCAGCCCCGGAGCCGGTGGTCAGCGCTGCGGCGCCGCGCCCGAAAGCACCGGCCAAGGCGGGCAAGTCCGCCGCCAGGGAGCCGTCGCTGGAAGCGGCAGATGGCACTGACGAGCACGAATTCGACGAAAACATCTTCTCCGACGAAGAACTGCTCGCCCCTGCTGCGCGCCGCAAGCCCGACGCGGACGAGGACTTCCCCGAGGAAGAGTTCGAGTCAGCGGTGGAAGCGAAAGCCGAAGACGAAATCGGCGTCGAAGAAGAGCCCGAAGCCGAACCGCAGCCCGTTTCCGCCGGCCCCAGCGCCGTGCTGGCCGTGCAACTGGGCGCCCAGGAACAGCTGCGCCGCCTGCCGCGCGCGCGCCTGGTCGACCTGCTGCAGCGCTACCGCGACTGCCTGGAGCAGGCCGCGCGCCTGTACAAGGGCACGCTCTACACCCTCAGCGATGGCGGCAGCCTGATCCTTTTCCACAGCCGCGACCAGGACGAGGAGTTCCTCACCAACGCGCTGTGCTGCGGCGAGCTGATGCGCGCCCTGGGCCATGCCTTGCAGATCGAAGTGGCCGACAGCGGCATCACCCTGCAACTGCAATTGGGCCTGGTGCTGGGTGAAGACATCGCCGACCTGGAGCAGGTCGATCTGCTGCAGGACTCCGCCGCCCAGGACGCCCTGGCGCTCAGCCAGCACAGCCGCAACCTGTTGCTGGTGGAGAAATCCATTGGCGACGACGAGCAGGTCCGCGAGCGGGCACGTATCCGCCCCATCGCCAGCCCGGAAAACGCCTGCTGCGTGGAATGGCTGAAGGAACCCTACCCGTCCATGCTGGAGCGCCAGCTCTCGCGCATGCGCGCCCTGCGCACCACCTGACCCCCGATAGAAGAGAGGGGGCCGCCCGGCCACTCGTGGAACGGATTCCATGACTACCCTGATCACCCATCCCCTGCCCGCGCTCGCCGTGGGCCTGGCTCTCGGCTCGCGTTTCATTCCGCCGCGCCTGCTGCTGGCGGGCATGCTTGCCGCGTGCCTGCCCGACCTCGACGTGGTCGCCTTCAAGCTGGGCATCGCCTACCACGATGCATTCGGCCATCGCGGCTTCAGCCATTCCTTGCTGTTCGCGGCGTGCATGGGCGTGCTCGGGGCGCTTTGCTGCCGCCTGCCGGGCAGCGGGCCATTGAAAGCCGGCCTGTGGATCGGCCTGGCGACCGCTTCCCACAGCGCACTGGATGCAATGACCGACGGCGGATTGGGCGTGGCCTGGTTCTGGCCGTGGAGCGACCAGCGCTACTTCCTGCCACTGCACCCCATCGAGGTCTCGCCCATCGGCCTGTCGCGCTTCCTCAGCCCGCGTGGACTGGAGGTTTTGCTCTCCGAGGCGCGCTGGGTCTGGCTGCCCTGCCTCGCCCTGGCACTGCTCGGCATTGGCGCGCGCCGCCTGCTCTGGCGCAGCGACTCACGCCGCGACGACTGACTCAGCGCTTGCCGAGCTGCGCCTGGAGCTGGTCCAGCAACGAAGCCTGCCCGCCCTGTTGCGGCAACTGGGCGCTATAGCCCTGGAAACTGCCGAACCGCGCCTGGTAGTCCAGTTCGACCTGGAAGCGGTTGTCCCAGCCCGGCGAATCCTCCGGCATCAGTTGGTCGCAATCGCGCAGCGCCTGGGGCGACTCGCAGGGCCTGTAGGCCTGCGGGTAGACCTGGCGCTTCCACAGCACCCAGGGCGACAGGGCCAACCCGGCAATGCGGTTGCGCCGCAGATCCAGCTCGAGCAGCTGCAGCAGGCCGTTGCCGCCCAGGTACTGGTGCTGGTAGTCGACCATCACCATGTCCACGCTGTGCCCCAGGTCGTTGAGCATCCGCGTGTGCACGGCGCCGTCGGCGTGGGCGTTGAGGGTGAGGAAAATCTGGTCGTTGCGACGGATCAGGCGATCCCAGAGCAACTCGCCGCTGGCGTTGTCCTCGCGGGACAACTCCGCAATGCCGCTGGGATTGCGCCGCAGGATGCTGTGGGAAGCGAGGATGACAGGCACGTGCGGGTGCTGGTCGAGGACGCTCTGCGCCCAGACCAGGGTGGCGTCCGAGGGATTCCAATCCAGCGCCAGCAGCAGGAACGACTGACCGTAGCGCTGGAACAGATGCACCTGGCTCAGACCCTTGGGATCGCTGCCCACGTAGGTGCTCTGCCACGCGGCGCGCTCGGGACCGAAGTGATCGGAGAAGCGATCGAGGAAGGAGCGACGATCATCCGTGCTGGCCTCCTCGTGCACGTCGCGCTCACCCGTGGCGATGCTGTATGGCACGCCGCGCTCCTCCAGCGTACGCATGGCGCCGCTGGCGGTCTGCCACTGGGTGGCGACGCCGGCGTTTTCCACCACATCGCCCAGGTGCACCACCAACGGAACCTGCAACACCTCGGCGTGCTTGGCCAGCCAGAAGGTCTGCGCGAAGAAGGCCAGCGCCGGTTGGTACGGCAGGTCGGGGAAGCGCTGCTCGCTGCGGAACAGGTGGCGCTTGCGGTGGTTGTTCTCGGCGTAGAACTGGGTGTCCGGCAGCAAGGGCAACACGAAGCTGCCGCCACCGGAAACGATCTGCAGCGGAGGAAGCGGGTGCTGGCGGAAGAACGCCTGGTCCCGCTCGACCACATCCTGGGTATCGGAATCGCCGCAGCCGCCCAGCAGCAGGCAGCAGGCCAGCAGGGAAGTCAGTGCTTTCATAACGGGTTGGAGCCCACTCCGGGGAGGCGCAGCAGGCGGTAGGTGTCATTGTCGAAACGGCCTTCGAACAGCTGCTGCGAAGCCGCCGGGAGGGCGGCGGCGATACGCTCCGCATCGCGCGCCTGGATCATCAGGTAGAACGGCCCGCTCTGCGCTGCGACCTGTTCCGGACGGTCGAGGAACAGCGGCTGCAGGTCGCGGTCGAGGTTGACCATCAGCTTGATCGCCCGCGCATCCGGCGCCATGCCGTACAACGCGAGGGACGCAGGCTGCGCGTCGAGCTGGCGGGCCAGCTCGCGGGAGAACGCCTGGCTGTCATACAGGCGATGCTCAACCGGCTCGAAGACCAGGATATAGCTGGCCCACAGCGCCAGCGCAGCACCGAGCGCCAGTGCCGCCGGACGCCGCCAGCGCAACGCCCCGAAAGCCAGCAGCGCGGCGAGCGCAACAATGCAGGCCGGCAGGCGCCAGCCCAGCGCGGCGAGCTCCTGCGGGTAACGCTTCCAGGCCAACCACAGGCCGGCCAGCAGCAACCCGGGCAGGATCAGCCACAGCACGCGCAGCAAGCCGCGCAGCACCTGCGCCAACCGACTGCCCGCGACCATGAAGGGGTAGCCCGCGACGATGGCCGCCAGCGGTGCCAGCGCGATGATGTAACGGGCCTTCTTCGCTTGCGGCACCGACAGGCCGGCCATGACCACCAGCGCCGCCAGGGCGCAGCCCGCTACCAGGCGGAAAGCAGGCTCGCGGCGCCGCTGCCAGAGCAGCGCAATCGCCGGCAGCGCCAGCGGGAACGCCAGCGCGTAATTGCCCAGCGAACTGCGGAAGTAGTACAGCGCATCGCTGGAACCGGCAGAGCCGTCCAGGCGGCCGATCACCTGCATGCGCAGGACGTCCTGGACGAAAACCTCGCCGCCAGCAGCGCGCGCCAGCGCGATCAGCGCGAGCACGCAGAGGATGAGCAACCCCAGCGCGCTGGCAGAAAAGGCGAACAGGGGTTTCCAGCGGCGATCCAGCAGCAACTGGCTGCAGACCATTCCAGCCGGCACTACCAGCCCAAGCGGGCCGCGCAGGGCAAAGCCCGCCAGCAACAGCGGCAGCAGCCGCAGCAACAGGCCCGGCACGCCATGTCGATGGGCGTGGAAAGCGACGTAGAAGGCCAGCAGCCCCACCGCAGCAACCATCAGATCCAGGGAAACCGCGCGCGTCTCGCTGACGAAGGTAGCGGTCAGCAGCAGCATCGCCACGCTGATCAGCGCCCAGGTGCGCGAGAAAGGCGCGACCAGCCGATAGACCACGCCGGTGCAGATCGCCCCGGCCAGTGCAGTGGGCAGCCAGGCGGTCAGTTCGGTGACCCTTCCCAGAGGCAGCGACAGCAGGTAGGTCAGGAAGGTCGAGGACGCCGGGTAGTCCGGATAGGGCGCGCCATAGGTGGTCGGGAACCAGCCCGGGCCATGGCGCAGCATCTCGCGGGCAAAGAGGACGAAGCGCGAGTCGAAGCCGACGAAGGCATCGCCCTGCACACCGAGCAGGAACAGCAGCAGGGCCGCCAGCATCACGCAAAGCGTCTGACGACTCAGGGCGGAATCCGCCTGAACACCGGGAATGGGGGGGAGTGAAGACACGCGCGAGTCTCTCGCAGGGTCCGCCCGGAAACGTCCGGACGCCAATAGCCTGCACAAGCGCCTGTAGATACCACGGAGGCCGTCAAGAAGATGTCAAAACTGGCCACGACCGATGTAAAACGGCCCGCAAAGCCATGCCTTGCGGGCCGCGAAGGAATCGGTAGATCGCCGAGGCGCTTAGAAGCGGTAAACCTCGACATCGGTGCGGATCGGCACCACCAGCGGAATTTTCGGGCCTTCTTCCTTGGGCTTGGCAACCTGCTCGGTGTTCGCCACCGTCGGTTTGCGCGGCGGAGCGGCCTGCTGCTCGGCAACCGCCGCGGCGACCGGTCGCACGTCACGGGCCAACTGCACGGAGAGCTTGCGCAGCAGGTCGCCCTGGGCGCGCACCTGATCCTGCACGCTGCCCGAATGCGCCTCTTCCTCGCGGAAGACGCGGCTGTCGCGCAGTTCGCCCTTCTGGTCGAGCAGACGCCAACGGGCCTCCAGCACCGCCGGCTCCTTCGGGCCGGAGTCCAGGCGGCTGATGGTCAGCATGACCTGCACCTGCGGGGTGAAACCGGGCTTTTCCGGGAACAGGGCCAGGCGGGTGCTGTCCAGCTCACCGGAGAGCAGGCGCATCAGCTGCTGGCTGACGTTGGTTTCCAGGTTGCCGGCCCAGCGGGCCTCGGTCGACAGGTTGAGGATACCGTCGGCCTGACGCTGGACCATGGTCTCGCGCTTCAGGTAGTCGGCCAGGGACACCGGACCGAGCAGGACTGCGACACCGTTGTCACGGGTCGGAACAGGAACCGCGCCGGCATCCAGCTGGTACAGCTGGGTCGGTCGATTCACTGTGCATCCCGTCAGCCCGAGAAGGCTGACGAGGGAAAGAAAGGCCAAGACGCGCCTTGCGCTCATCTGGATCACCGTCATTCGCCGAATTTCGGCGCTACTTCCAACAAGTTCACTATAACTTCAGGCAACGCGCCAAGGCGCCGGTAGCCAAAGGGACGTATCATCCCTTAACCGGCGCCTCAGCTCCAGAGGCAGAATGTATCGAACCGCGTTTCAATCCTGAGACAGCGATTCTACCAGCAAGGCATCCACTCGCTGGAAACCGCGCGGCAGTTTATTGCCCCGGCGGCCCCTTTCGCCCTTGTAGTGCTCCAGGTCGTCACCCTTGAGGGAGAGCGTGCGCTTGCCTGCCTGCAGTACCAGGGTCGCGCCCGACGGCAGAACCGCCAGGTCGGTCAGGTACTCTTCGCGGCTCGCGACACGGTCGCCCGGCACGCTGATGATCTTGTTGCCCTTGCCCTTGGCCAGCTGCGGAAGGTCGGAGACCTTGAACAACAGCAGGCGGCCTTCGGTAGTGACTGCGGCGATCCAGTCCTGTTCCAAATCATCTACCGGCCGCGGCGCCATGACCTGCGCGCCGTTGGGCAGACTGAGCAGCGCCTTGCCGGCCTTGTTCTTGGCCTGCATGTCCTCGCCCTTGGCGACGAAGCCATAACCGGCATCCGAGGCCAGTACATACAGGGCATTATCCTCCGGCAGCAGCACGCGATCGAAGGACGCGCCCGGCGGTGGCGTCAGGCGCCCGGTGAGCGGCTCGCCCTGGCCGCGCGCGGAGGGCAGGCTGTGGGCGGCCAGCGAGTAGCTGCGCCCCGTGGAGTCGATGAATACCGCGTACTGGTTCGAGCGTCCCGGAGCGGACGCCTTGAAGCCATCGCCAGCCTTGTACGACAGGCCGGTGGCATCGATGTCGTGGCCCTTGGCGCAGCGCACCCAGCCTTTCTCCGACAGCACCACGGTCACCGGCTCGGTCGGCATCAGCTCGGTTTCCGACAGGGCGCGCGCCTCGGCACGGGCAACGATGGGCGAGCGGCGGTCGTCGCCGTAGGTCTCGGCGTCGGCGAGCAGCTCGTCGCGCACCAGCTTGCGCAGCTTGGCGTTGGAACCCAGGATCGCCAGCAGTTTGGCGCGCTCCTTGGCCAGCTCATCCTGCTCGCCGCGGATCTTCATCTCTTCCAGGCGCGCCAGCTGACGCAGGCGGGTATCGAGGATGTAGTCGGCCTGCAGCTCGGAGAGCTCGAAGCGCTGCATCAGGACCGGCTTGGGCTGGTCCTCGGTGCGGATGATGTGGATGACTTCGTCGAGGTTGAGGAAGGCAACCAGCAAGCCTTCCAACAGGTGCAGGCGGCGCTCGACCTTGTCCAGGCGGAACTGCAGGCGGCGGCGCACGGTGTCGGTGCGGTAGGTCAGCCACTCGCTGAGCACCTGGCGCAGGTCCTTGACCTGGGGTTTGCCGTCCAGGCCGATGACGTTCATGTTCACCCGGTACGAGCTTTCCAGGTCGGTGGTGGCGAACAGGTGGGTCATCAGCTCTTCGGCATCTACGCGGTTGGAGCGCGGGATGATGACGATGCGGGTCGGGTTCTCGTGGTCCGACTCGTCGCGCAGGTCGGCCACCATCGGCAGCTTCTTGGCCTGCATTTGCCCGGCGATCTGCTCCAGCACCTTGGCCCCGGAAACCTGGTGCGGCAGCGCGGTGACCACGATGTCGCCGTCCTCGACGCGGTACACGGCGCGCATGCGCACCGAGCCACGGCCGGTTTCGTAGATCTTCTGCAGGTCGGCGCGCGGGGTGATGATTTCCGCCTCGGTGGGGAAGTCCGGGCCCGGGACATGTTCGATCAGGTCGGCGACGGTCGCTTGCGGCTCATCCAGCAGGCGGATGCAGGCGGCGGCCACCTCGCGCAGGTTGTGCGGCGGAATGTCGGTGGCCATGCCCACGGCGATGCCGGTGGTGCCGTTGAGCAACAGGTTGGGCAGCCGCGCGGGCAGCACGGCCGGCTCGTCCATCGTTCCGTCGAAGTTCGGCACCCAGTCCGCGGTGCCCTGGCCCAGCTCGGACAGCAGGGTCTCGGCGTAGCGCGACAGGCGCGCTTCGGTGTAACGCATGGCGGCGAAGGACTTGGGATCGTCCGGCGCGCCCCAGTTGCCCTGGCCGTCCACCAGCGGGTAGCGGTAGGAGAACGGCTGGGCCATCAGCACCATGGCTTCGTAGCAGGCCGAGTCGCCGTGGGGATGGTACTTACCCAGCACATCGCCGACGGTACGCGCCGACTTCTTGTGCTTGGCGTCGGCATCCAGGCCCAGTTCGCTCATGGCGTAGACGATGCGCCGCTGTACGGGCTTGAGGCCGTCGCCGATGTGCGGCAGGGCGCGGTCCATGATCACGTACATGGAATAGTTCAGGTAAGCCTGTTCGGTGAAGTCGGCCAGTGACCGACGCTCCACGCCCTCCAGACTCAGATCGAGGGTTTCGCTCATGCGTGCCTCACGGTGTAGATCGCTGGCGCAGCACCAGGGTGCCGTCCTGCTGGGTGAAATCCAGTTGTCTGAGTGCGCTCATGCCGAGCAGCACCTCGTCGCCTTCCATGCCCGGCGCGATCAGCGCCGGCACATCGGTGAGGCGGATGTCGCCAAGCTGCAGGCTGGGCAGGCGCGTGCGCCAGCCCTGGCTGCGGCCGTTGGCGGTGTCCAGGGTCACCGGCAAGCCGCGCGGCAGGCCGAGGCGGTCGGCCAGGCGCTGCGGCAGGGCCACCTGGGTGGCGCCGGTGTCGAGCATGAAGGTCACCGTCTCGCCGCCGATCCGGCCGTCCACCACGTAGTGGCCGGCGCGATTGCCGATCAGCCGCACTTCCACGTAGCCGTCGCCGCGGGTCGACTGCGGCTGCGGATTGGGGTTGTGCTGACGGTTCTCCCAGGCGCCGAAATAGCGGGTGGCCAGCAGGATGCCCGCGCCCCAGGCGAGGAACATCATGATCCTGCCGATCCGCTTGCCCGGCACCGCGTCGTTCATTTGCCACCGAGCCAGCCGCCGGCCGGCGCCGCGAAGCGCAGCACATAGGGGCGGCTGTCGCCGTCGGCGCGGGCGTGCTCGCCGTTGTCCAGGCCGATCCAGGCGCCCTGTTCATCGAGGATCAGCGCTTCGGCCACGCCGTAGGGCAGGTCGTAGCGCCGCTCCGGGGCCAGCGCGCCGGCGGCGAAGGACCAGCACAGCTCCTGCGCGCCGGTCTTCGCATCGCGGCGGCAGATCTGGTGCGCCAGGCGCTCCAGGGTGAACAGCTTGTCCTTGTACAGCGCCAGGTCGGAGAAATCGATCGGCAACGCACGCTCGGCGCCCAGCTCCGGTGGCGGCAGCGCGGTGCCGCCTTCGCTGAGCATCACGCAGTTGCCCTCGCACTTCCAGGTGCCGTTCTCGTTGTGCACCTTGAGCAGGCCGCGGCGCTGACGCTCGGCGGCCAGCCACAGCTGCTTGCCGTCGGCGCTGATGGCGATGCCTTCGTAGAGCGCATTGAACTCCATCAGCAGACCGCTGGCGCGCGCCTGGCGCAGCAGATTCTGCGGCAACGGCAGCCAGCTCGGCTCGCCGACGGCGGGCAGCAGCAGGACGGCGGCATAGCCCTCGCTGACCACATAGCGGTTGCCCGCCTGGTCGCAGCTGATGCCTTCGAAATCCATGGCGCCACCGCGCAGCAGGCCGCCGATGCTGACCCGCGCGCGGGTGCCCCAGGACAGGCCGCTTTCCGGCGTGCCCGGCACCACGAACGGCTCGGCGGTCGCCTGCCAGGTCTTGCCCGGCGTCTCGTCGATCAGCAGGCGGTAGATGCGGTCGTCGTCGCGGTCGGACACCGCCCACATCTCGTTGCCGCACAGCGCCAGTCCGGAAAGGTTGCCGCTGGGCATGCCCTCCACCGGGTGTTCCGCGATGAACTGCAGCGACGCCGGCGCCGTGGGCGCAGCGACCGCGGCGGCAGCCTTCGGCACCTGCTCGGGCCTGATCACGGGCCTTTGCGCCGGCCTCGCCGTCGCCGCCCAGTCGCCCGAGCAGGCCAGCAACCAGCGCATCAGGCGATGTCCGCCAGGTTGCCCTTGGTTTCCAGCCAGGACTTGCGGTCGCCGGCGCGCTTCTTGGCCAGCAGCATGTCCATGATCTCCACGGTGCCCTCGGCGTCTTCCAGCGTCAGCTGGACCAGCCGGCGGGTGTTCGGGTCCATGGTGGTCTCGCGCAGCTGCGGCGGGTTCATCTCGCCCAGGCCCTTGAATCGGGTGACCTGCGGCTTGCCACGGCGCTTCTCGGCGGCCAGGCGGTCGAGGATGCCGTCGCGCTCGGCTTCGTCCAGGGCATAGAAGACGTCCTTGCCCAGGTCGATACGGAACAGCGGCGGCATGGCGACGTAGACGTGGCCGGCTTCCACCAGCGGGCGGAAGTGGCGGACGAACAATGCGCACAGCAGGGTGGCGATGTGCAGGCCGTCGGAGTCGGCGTCGGCGAGGATGCAGATCTTGCCGTAGCGCAGCTGGGTCAGGTCGGCCGCGCCCGGATCGACGCCGATGGCCACGGCGATATCGTGGACTTCCTGGCTGGCCAGCACCTCGCCGCCGTCCACTTCCCAGGTGTTCAGGATCTTCCCGCGCAGCGGCATGATCGCCTGGAATTCCTTGTCGCGCGCCTGCTTGGCCGAGCCGCCGGCGGAGTCGCCCTCCACTAGGAACAGTTCGGCGCGCATCGGATCCTGCCCCGCGCAGTCGGCCAGCTTGCCGGGCAATGCCGGGCCCTGGGTGATCTTCTTGCGCTCGACCTTCTTGCCCGCCTTGAGGCGGCGGCCGGCGTTGCTGATGGCCAGCTCGGCCAGTTGCAGGCCCAGCTCGGGGTGGGCGTTGAGCCACAGGCTGAAGGCATCCTTGACCACGCCGGAGACGAACGCGGCGGCCTCGCGGGACGACAGGCGCTCCTTGGTCTGGCCGGAGAACTGCGGCTCCTGCATCTTCATCGAGAGGACGAAGGCGATGCGCTCCCAGACGTCTTCCGGGGCCAGCTTCACACCGCGCGGCAGCAGGTTGCGGAACTCGCAGAACTCGCGCATGGCATCCAGCAGGCCCTGGCGCAGGCCGTTGACGTGGGTGCCGCCCTGGGCGGTGGGGATCAGGTTGACGTAGCTTTCCTGCAGCGACTCACCACCCTCGGGCAGCCACAGCAGGGCCCAGTCCACCGCTTCCTTGTTGCCGGCCAGCGCGCCGCAGAACGGCTCGTCGGGCAGGCGGATGTTCTCGGCGACCGAGTCCACCAGGTAGGAACGCAGGCCGTCCTCGTAGTGCCACTCGATGCGCTCGCCGCTGGACTTGTCCTCGAAGGTCACCAGCAGGCCCGGGCAGAGCACGGCCTTGGCCTTGAGCACGTGCTTGAGGCGGCTGACGGAGAACTTGTGCGAGTCGAAGTACTTGGCGTCCGGCCAGAAGTGCACGCTGGTACCGGTATTGCGCTTGCCGACAGTGCCGATCACTTCCAGGTCGCTGGACTTGAAGCCGTCGGCGAAGGTCATGCGGTATTCGTTGCCGTCGCGCTTGACCCGCACCTCGACCGTGGTCGACAGCGCGTTCACCACCGAGATGCCGACGCCGTGCAGGCCGCCGGAGAACTGGTAGTTCTTGTTGGAGAACTTGCCGCCGGCATGCAGCTTGGTGAGGATCAGTTCGACGCCGGGCACGCCCTCTTCGGGGTGGATGTCCACCGGCATGCCGCGACCGTCGTCGATCACTTCCAGCGAGTTGTCCTCGTGGAGGATCACCTGCACGCTCTTGGCGTGGCCGGCGAGGGCTTCGTCGACGCTGTTGTCGATGACTTCCTGGGCCAGGTGGTTGGGGCGGGTGGTGTCGGTGTACATGCCCGGGCGCTTGCGCACCGGGTCGAGGCCGGAGAGAACCTCGATGGCGTCTGCGTTATAGGCGTTCTGCTGGGCCATGGGGTTCCTGCTTAATCAGTCGAAGAGGTGATGGCTTCAAATTCGGAAAAATCCACGTCGCGCCACTGGCTGGACGGCACGCCGGCAAAGGCCAGCAGCGCCGGCAGATGGCTGACGAAGCGCTGGAAGCCGTGGTCGCCGCCGGACTCGATGCGCAGCGCAGCAGCCCGGTAGTAACGCTCGGCGGCGCGGTAGTCGAGGGTTTCGTCGGCGGTCTGCAGCCACACCTGGTAGCGCGAACCGTCGATGGGCGCGGGAACTTCCAGCTCCGCCAGCGCGGCGACGTGATCCAGGGTCAGTTCCCAGGTCTCGCCGCTGTAGTAATTGGTCTGCGGGCCGAGCTGGCCGTCGAACAGCCGGTGCGGCGCCACGGCCGGGTTGATCAGCACGGCCTTCAGGCCATGGCGCTCGGCCAGGTATGTCGAGTAGTAGCCGCCCAGGGAGCTGCCGATCAGCAACGGCTGGCCCAGTTCGGCGACGGCGGATTCCAGCTGCGCCATGGCCTGGCGCGGATGGTGATGCAGCGCGGGCACGCGCACCTGGTCGGCCAGGCCCAGGCGCTCCATGGCAGCCGTGAACTGGCGCGCCTTCTGCGAGCCGGGGGAACTGTTGAATCCGTGGATATAGAGGAATGCGGTCATGGGCCGGGAGGCTACAAGCTGCAAGTGGCATGCCGCAAGTGGGTCAGCGTCGCAAGGCGTTCGAAGCGTGACCGATCAATAACCCTTGATGCTGTAGTCGACCTCGAAGGCGATATCGGTCACCCGCGATACGCCGGTCTCGACTCCCCCATCGGGCAGCAGGCGCAACCAGCGGTAGCCGGGCGCGGGGCTGTCGACGCAGAAGTCCTCGCTGCCCGGCGTGAACTGCACGCAGGTGGAGGGCGAGGCCAGCAGGCGCACGTCGCCGCGCATGCGGTCGATCTCCTGGTGCACATGCCCCCAGAGCAGGCAGCGTACGTTCGGGTAGCGGTCGAGCACGGCGAACAGCCGTTCCGGGTTGTAGATGCCGATGCGGTCCATCCACTGGCTGCCGATGGGCACCGGGTGGTGATGGAAGCTGATCAGCAGGTGCTTGTCCGGCGCGGCCTGGATGGCGCGTTCGAGCAACTGGATCTGTTCGACGCTCATCTGCCCCGGCACCGCGCCAGGAATGGTGGAGTCCAGCAGGATCACCCGCCAGGCGCCCAGGTCGATCACCGGGTCGAGCAGGTCGGTACCGGCGGCGACTTCGCGCATGGGCTGCATTTCGTCGTGATTGCCGGGAAACCAGCGAATCGGCGCGGTGATCGGCGCGGTGATGGCGCGAAAGCGCTGGTACGACTCCACCGAGCCGTCCTGAGAGAGATCGCCGGTTGCCAGCACTAGGTCGATCGCCGGTTGCTCGTCACCCACCAGGCGCACGACCTGCGTCAGGCTGTCGGCGGTGTCCATGCCCAGCAGCCGGCCGTTCTCCTGCGCGAACAGGTGGCTATCGGAAAGCTGGACGACCAGGACGGAATCGGAAGCGCTGGACTGGGTGGGCAATGCGCCTTCTCCTGTGAGGCGGGCGTGCGGGAATTCGTGACGAAGTATGGTGACAGGCGCCCCCCTGAGCAAACCGGGAAAGCGTCACAGATCACAGTTAGGGACACGAGTCTGCGATGGGCGGGCAGGATAGCATGGCGCAATCATGCCGCATGGCCATCATGGCGATTTCAGCGTTGCAGCACCGGTTCCAGCTCGTGGCCGCAGGACAGGCAGTGGCTCAGCCATTCGCCGAGGAACTGGTTGAGCTGGTTCTTCTCGTCGGGCTGGTGCATCGCCTGGTTCGGGTAGGGGTAGATCGCCAGCAGGCGGCGCGCCTGCTCCGCGCCGACCACTTCGGCCATGCGCGCGTCGTGGTAGACCCGCACTTCCAGCCGGGGCGCCGGCAGCCAGGGCAGGCCCAGCTCCTGGCGCACCTGCAGCACGGTGGTGTAGGGGCAGGCTTCGATCACGTCCAGCGCCAGCACGCCGAGCAGCCGCTCGCCTTCGCTGAGCGCCACGCGGCGCGAGACCTGGGCCTCGCGCATTTCCGGCAACAGGCGCATCAGGCGCAAGTAGTTCGCCTCGCAGGTCGCCTGCAACCCCGCCAGGTCGACGCGATAGCGCTCGCGCAGCAGATTCACACCCATAACCCCCTTACCTCGGCGCGATTGAGCGCCAGCCATTGCAGGGCGAGCATGCTCGCCGCGTTGTTGATGCGGCCGTCACGCACGGCCTGCAGTGCTTCCTCGAACGGCATGACGTGGACGCGGATGTCCTCGCCTTCCTCTTCGAGCCCGTGGATGCCCGAGGCGTTGCTGCTGTCGCAGCGGCCGACGAACAGGTGGACCAGTTCGTTGCTGCCGCCGGGCGATGGCAGGTACTGCGCGATCGGCCAGAGCGCGCCGAGGGTCAGGCCGGCTTCTTCCACCGCTTCGCGGCGGGCGACTTCCTCGGGTTCCTCGTCCTTGTCGATCAGCCCGGCCACCAGCTCCATGAGCCAGGGATTGACCCCGGCGTCCATGGCGCCGATGCGGAACTGCTCGATCAGCACGACTTCATCGCGCTGCGGATCGTAGGGCAGCACACACACGGCATCGTGGCGGACGAACAGCTCGCGCTTGAGCACCGGGCCCATGCCGCCGGCGAACTGGCGGTGGCGCAGGTGCAGCCGGTCGACCTTGTAGAAGCCCTTGAAGCACTGTTCGCGCTTCTGGATCTCGATGTCCTGGGGGCCTGGCTTGAAGGTTTCCGACATCCTGTTCTACTCACTGTACGTTGAACTTCGCGCCATCCTATCGCGCCGCCGAGGGTGGCGCAGCCTCTTTTGCCAGCAGGCGAATGGCCAGACTGGCTGTGACCGTCGCACGCAGCCGTGGTTCGCAAAGTGGTTCATAATCTCCCGCCGAACCGGCAGCGCCGATGGCGGTCGAACCACTCCATTGCCGGCGAACGTCCACGACAAGGAATCCCATGCGACTTCTGAAACTAGCAGCCCTGTGCGGCATCAGCCTGTCACTGGGGGCATGCCAGGGTCTGTTCAAGCCCGCGCTCGACGAACCGCTGCCCGCGCAACACACCGCCTTCGAACATGCCAGGCCGGGTTGCCAGGGTGACCAATGCCCGCTGTTCAACCTCGACACCGTAAGCTTCGACGACGAGCCGGCGCTCAACGAAGCGATCAACACGCAACTGCTGCAACTGGCCCGCGAGGGCGACGGTGCGCCCCCGGCGAGCCTGGACGTCTACGAGAAACGCTTCCTCGATTCGGCCCAGCCCGGCTGGAGCAGCTACCTGCAGGCCAAGATCCGCGAACAGCATGACGGTCTGGTGATTATCGAGCTGTCCAGCTATCGCTTCACCGGCGGCGAGTACGGCCAGCCCGGCCGCGCGTTCATCAATTATGATCGACGCATCCACAAGGTGCTCGCCCTGCAGGACATTCTCCTGCCCGGCCAGGAGGACAACTTCTGGAAGGTGGCGCGCATGGCGCACCAGGCGTGGATCCTGCAGAACAAGCTGGACGAGCAGGACCCGAATTTCTCGAAGGACTGGCCGTTCCAGCCCACCGAGCATTTCGCGCTGACCTACGGTGCGCTGACGCTCAAGTACGACATCGACCGCATCGCCCCGCATTCGGTCGGGCACCCGGAGCTGAAGATTCCGTATCCGCGCCTGAATGGCATCGTGAAGACCTACTACTTCCCGGGGCGCGGCGCACAGTAGGCAGGGATCGCAGCGGCCGGCAGCCAATCGCGGACGGAGTCCGCGATCAGCCGACCGGCGTTGGGCGGGTTCGCGAGCAAGCTCGCTCCTACAAGAGCCGTTGCACCGGCTTCAAGCCTGTAGGAGCGAGCTTGCTCCCGAACCGCATCACGCCGAAGCCGGCACCTTCGCCCCAATCCGCCCCAGCAGCAGTTGCAGCACTGCCGCCACCGCCAGCGCCGGCAGGGTCGCGCCCAGCTCCGGCTGGTAGTTCGCCAGCAGGTGATACACCACCACACCACCGCCCCAGGCGAGCAGCGAGCCCCAGCGCAGGCCGTGGGCAATCGCGGTCGGCGCGCGGCGGCGGAGGACGAAGTGGTCGACCAGCACCACGCCGAACAGCGGGGCAAACACCGAGCCGATCAGCAGCAGGAAGTTCTGGTACTGCGCCAGCGGCGCGAACCAGGCGATCAGGGTGCAGATCACGCCGATGGCCAGGGCCAGTCGCTCGACCGTCAGCGGCAGCAGGATGCCGCTGGAAACCGCTGCCGAGTGGATATCGGCGAAGGCCTTCTCCGACTCGTCGAGCAGGATCAGCAGCAGCGGGATGCCCATGCCGGCACCAGCCAGTGCCAGCAGCAGCGCATTGGCGTCGCTGCCCTGGGCGAACGCCAGGGTGTACGCCACGCCCAGGCCCATCAGCCAGAAGCAGCCGATGAAGAAGCCCAGCGCCGCGCCGGCGAAGGTGTGCCCGGCGCGCTTGCCGAAGCGCGAGTAGTCTGCGATCAGCGGCAGCCAGGACAGCGGCATGGCGATGGCAATGTCGAAGCCCACGGCGAAGGACAGCGAACCGTCGCCGGCCTTGGCCCAGAGTGCGGCCAGGTCGGCGCGCCTGAACAGGTCGAAGCTCAGCCAGATGCAAGCGGCGAGCAACAGCCAGATGCCCCAGCGACGCAGCACGCGGCGCACGAAGGCGAGCGGGCCGGCAACCGCCAGCAGGGTCGCCAGCGCGCCGAATAGCAAAGTCCAGAGCGCCGGGTTGGTCCACAGGCTGCCTTCGCCGAAGGCGCGGCTCGCCAGCAGGCTGGCGGCGTCGCGCATGACGATGATCTCGAAGGCGCCCCAACCGATCAGCTGCAGCAGGTTCAGCAGCGCCGGCAGCGCGGCGCCGTGGCTGCCCAGGCTGAGCTTGAGCGAGGCCATCGCGGACAGCCCCGTGTCGGTGCCGATCACCCCGGCGCTGGCGAGCAGCAGCACGCCGACCAGGGTGCCGAGCAGGATTGCGCCGAGCGCACCGGCCAGGCCCAGGCCCGGCGCCAGCAGCGCGCCGGTCTGCAGCACCATCAGGCCGATGCCCAGGGAGAACCACAGGGAAAATACGTCGCGCAGGCCGAGCACGCGCTGGGCGCTGCCCACGGCAGAAGTCGGTGAATAGTCGATGGTGGTAGTGGTCACGATGGGTGCAGGGCTCAATTGTTGGGTTGTTTTTTGTTTTTCGTAGGAGCGAGCTTGCTCGCGAACCTTGCTCGCCGGCGACTCCGTTGCTGAGCGGTTCGCGAGCAAGCTCGCTCCTACAGGTTTGCCAGCCCTCGCGATGAGAGCGAGCACATGCATCACACCTGCTTGTAGATCACCGAACCCTCGTCCTTGAAGCGCGCGGCCTGCTCCTGGAAGCCGGCCTCGATGGCTTTCTGCTCATCGGTGAGGCCGTTCTCCTTGGCGTAGTCGCGGACCTCCTGGGTGATCTTCATGGAGCAGAACTTCGGCCCGCACATGGAGCAGAAGTGCGCGACCTTGGCCGAGTCCTTGGGCAGGGTCTCGTCATGGAAGGCCCGCGCGGTGTCCGGGTCCAGCCCCAGGTTGAACTGGTCTTCCCAGCGGAACTCGAAGCGCGCCTTGGACAGTGCGTTGTCGCGGATCTGCGCGCCGGGGTGGCCCTTGGCGAGGTCGGCGGCGTGCGCGGCGATCTTGTAGGTGATGATGCCGGTCTTCACATCATCCTTGTTCGGCAGGCCCAGGTGCTCCTTGGGCGTCACGTAGCAGAGCATGGCGCAGCCGAACCAGCCGATCATCGCCGCGCCGATACCCGAGGTGATGTGGTCGTAGCCCGGCGCGATGTCGGTGGTCAGCGGGCCGAGGGTGTAGAACGGCGCCTCGTCGCAGCACTCCAGCTGCTTGTCCATGTTTTCCTTGATCAGGTGCATCGGCACGTGGCCAGGGCCTTCGATCAGCACCTGGACGTCATGCTTCCAGGCGATGCGGGTCAGCTCGCCGAGGGTCTCCAGCTCGCCGAACTGCGCGGCGTCGTTGGCGTCGGCTACCGAGCCCGGACGCAGGCCGTCGCCCAGCGAGAAGCTGACGTCGTAGGCCTTCATGATTTCGCAGATTTCTTCGAAGTGGGTGTAGAGGAAATTCTCCTGGTGATGGGCCAGGCACCACTTGGCCATGATCGAGCCGCCGCGGGAGACGATGCCGGTGACGCGCTTGGCGGTCAGTGGCACGTAGCGCAGCAGCACGCCGGCGTGGATGGTGAAGTAGTCCACGCCCTGCTCGGCCTGTTCGATCAGGGTGTCGCGGAAGATTTCCCAGGTCAGGTCCTCGGCGACGCCGCCCACCTTCTCCAGCGCCTGGTAGATCGGCACGGTGCCGATGGGCACCGGGCTGTTGCGCAGGATCCACTCGCGGGTCTCGTGGATGTGCTTGCCGGTGGACAGGTCCATCACCGTGTCGGCGCCCCAGCGGATGCCCCAGGTGAGCTTCTCCACTTCTTCCTCGATGGAGGAACCCAGCGCGCTGTTGCCGATGTTGCCGTTGATCTTCACCAGGAAGTTGCGGCCGATGATCATCGGTTCCAGTTCGGTGTGGTTGATGTTCGCCGGGATGATCGCGCGGCCGCGGGCCACTTCCTCGCGGACGAACTCGGGGGTGATTTCCTTCGGAATGCTCGCGCCGAAGCTCTGGCCCGGATGCTGGGCGTCGAGCAGGCCGGCGGCGCGGGCCTCCTGCAGCTTCATGTTCTCGCGGATGGCGATGTATTCCATCTCCGGCGTGATGATGCCCTGGCGCGCGTAGTGCATCTGCGTGACGTTCTTCCCGGCCTTGGCGCGGCGCGGGGTGCGTACGTGGGCGAAGCGAAGGGCGTCGAGGCCGGCGTCGGCCAGGCGCGACCGGCCGAATTCGGAAGTCAGGCCGGGGAGGATTTCGCTGTCGCCGCGCTCGTCGATCCAGCGCGAACGCACGTCCGGCAGACCCTTGCGCAGGTCGATGCGCACATCCGGGTCGGTGTAGGGGCCGGAGGTGTCATAGACCATCACCGGGGCATTCTTCTCACCACCAAAGGCGGTGGGTGTGTCGGCGAGCGAAATCTCCCGCACGGGAACGCGGATGTCCGGGCGCGAGCCGGTCAGGTAGACCTTCTTCGAATTCGGAAAGGGCTGGGTCGACTGGCGGTCCAGCTGTTCAAGGCGGGTGACGTTGTTTTTCTGGGTGCTCATCCTGGCTCTCCTGGGGTGATTGCCGGGGAGAACCTGGGACGAGAGGAGCTGCTTGCCGCAGCGAAGGGACGCACCCCGGAAGGGGCTGGGGCCGGGGCGGAATGCGCCGCGGGGTGCGTACTTCTTGTTCCCTACGCGGGTGCTAACCCGATCAGGTTCAACGGGATCCGGAACTATCCGATCTCAGCCCCTCGCAATGGGGCACCCCGACAAGAACGCCCGCAGTCTAATCAAGTGCGCGCGGATTAGCCAACGCCGTCCGGCCGAAACGCGCAATTGCTTACACGCAACTACACTCCTGCCTCGGAAGGCTCGTACGAACGTGCCTTGACCGCCACCGGCGGCAACCGTAGCCTTGCTCCACCTCGCATCACTTTCCAGGATGAACGAATGCTGCGCAGACTCTCTCTGGCTGTCGCTGTAGCCGCAACGACAGGCTTTGCCTGGGCTGCCCAGCCCGCTCCGGCCGCCCCCACGCTGCCCACCAAGACGGACCTTATCAGCGTCTATAAAGATGCCGTCGACAACAACGCCGACCTCGCCGCCGCCCAGGCCGATTACCTGGCGCGCAAGGAGGCCGTGCCCCAGGCGCGCTCCGGCCTGCTGCCGCAGATCAACGCCGGCGCCAGCACCGGGTCGACCCGCACCGCCCTGGACGAGCCCAGCGCCACGCTGAACCGCAACACCCAGCTGGTGCAGGCGAGCCTGAGCCAGCCGCTGTTCCGTGCCGACCGCTGGTTCCAGCTCAAGGCCGCGGAAAACACCACCGAACAGGCCCAGCTGGAATTCTCCGCGACCCAGCAGCAGCTGATCCTGCAGACTGCCCAGAGCTACTTCGGCGTGCTCCGCGCCCAGGACAACCTGGCCGCCAGCAAGGCCGAGGAAGCGGCGTTCAAGCGCCAGCTCGACCAGTCCAACGAACGCTTCGACGTCGGCCTCTCCGACAAGACCGACGTGCTCGAGTCCCAGGCCAGCTACGACACCGCGCGGGCCAACCGCCTGGTGGCCGAGCAGCAGGTGGACGACGCCTTCCAGGCGCTGGTGACCCTGACCAACCGCGAGTACAGCTCCCTCGAGGGCATCCTTCACTCGCTGCCGGTCGTGGCGCCGGTGCCCAACGATGCCAAGGCCTGGGTGGATACCTCGGTGCAGCAGAACCTGCGTCTGCAGGCCAGCAACTATGCGGTCGACGCCGCCGAAGAAACGCTGCGCCAGCGCAAGGCCGGCCACCTGCCGACCGTCGATGCCGTGGCCCAATACCAGAAGGGCGACAACGATGCCCTGGGCTTCGCCAACACCGGCCAGCCGGGCGAGCCGCACTACGGCAAGTACGTCGACCAGACCAGCATCGGCCTGCAGCTCAACGTGCCGATCTACAGCGGCGGGCTGACCAGCTCGCAGGTCCGCGAGGCCTACCAGCGCCTGAACCAGAGCGAGCAGCTGCGCGAAAGCCAGCGTCGCCAGGTGGTGCAGGACGCCCGCAACCAGCACCGCGCGGTGAACACCGACGTGGAACAGGTGAAGGCGCGGCGCCAGGCGATCATCTCCAACCAGAGCTCGCTGGAAGCCACCGAGATCGGTTACCAGGTGGGTACCCGCAACATCGTCGACGTACTGGACGCCCAGCGTTCGCTGTACAACTCGGTGCGCGACTACAACAACACCCGCTACGACTACATCCTCGACAACCTGAGCCTCAAGCAGACCGCCGGCACCCTCGCGCCGAGCGACCTGGAGGCACTGGGCGCCTACCTGAAGCCGGACTACAACCCGGACAAGGACTTCCTGCCGCCGGACCTGGCCAAGGCCGCCGAGGCGCAGCTCAAGTCCAAGCCCCAGTACTGAGCCCACCCCATGAAAAAGCCCCGCGATGCGGGGCTTTTTCATTGGCCCCCTTCACCGCCAATGACAGCGCGCACGTCGCTCTGGCTCTGGCTCTGGCTCTGGCTCTGGCTCTGGCTCTTCAAAGACTTCCAGAGAAACACCCGCGCACTCCGAACGGCCCCTTTCAGGAGGCCTCGTTGAAGCGGAGTTTCAGGGGTTGAGCGACATGGATGTCGCGAGAGCGTTGTCGGGCCAGGGAT
>NZ_JBGLYK010000082.1:0-22622 GCF_047304025.1 Pseudomonas sp. Pseusp97
GTGGTGTGGGGGCGGGGTGGGGGGGGGGGGGGGGGCGGGGGTGGGCGGGGCCGCTCGGGGGGTGGGGGGGGGGGGGGGGGGGGGGGGGGCCGGCCCCCCCCCCGCTCCTACAGCACCTCCCGCTCTCCAAGTCGGCTGCGGTGAGTCCGTAGGGCGCATAACCCGGAACGGGTTATCCGCCAGAGTGGCGGATAACGCCTTGGGCGTTATTCGCCCTACGATGAGGGAGTCATGCGTCGGGCGGGGTCGCGAGCAAGCTCACTCCTACGAAAGGCAGGTGCGCTGCGGCCCCCTGTAGGAGCGAGCTTGCTCGCGAACCGCACTCTGCCAAAGCAACCGGCGAACAGCTCGAGCGCCCACAAAAAAGCCCCGCATTGCGCGGGGCTCCTTCATTCACTCGGCACTCAAGCGTGCTTGCGCAGCTCGGTGCTCTGGCCGGCCTGGGCGATCGTTGCGATCGCCTGTTCGCGCGCGGCCTCGGAGTCGTACAGCTTGCTGGTCAGCAGTTCTGCACCGGTGTTATCGCGGATCACGAAGAAATTCTTGCCGCCGGGGGACATCTGGCGCTTGTAGCGCTCGACGGCCGCACAGGAGCTGCGGAGGCTGTTGATGGCCTGCTCGGCTGCCTCCTGTGTCGGGTAGGCCAGAGTTTCCAGCAGAGTGCCGTGGGCAGTGTTCTTGAGCAGAACGCGACGGTTGCCGCTGCTGAGTTCCTTGATTTCATACCAACCGGGCATGTGGTGCTCCCTATAACCGGTGTCAACGTCCTGCGGGTGTCCCGCAGGGTGACAGGCCAGTTTAGGCGTGCGGACGTTCTATTTGTATAGGAAAAGTCCTATGAATCATGGGGTTACTGTATCAATTTGTCTCGGAATCTCCGGGCTCAGAACGTCGCTTTTACCTGCAGGCCGAGCAGCAGGGCGTTGTCGATGTCCTGGCCGGAGAAGGCGCCGGGCTCGATGACGTACTGCAGGTCCGGGCGCAGGGTCAGCCAGGGCGTGGCCTGGTAGCCATAGCTCAGTTCGATCAGTTGTTCGCCGCTGTCGAGGTTCGGGTAGTCCTGGCCGTTGGCGAGGGCGTTGTCCTGCTGCAAGTCGCGGCTGCGCGGATTGGGTACGGCGCGGCCATAGCCCAGCGCGAGGCTGTCCTTGGGGCGGCCGTCGAACGGCTTGTAGAGCACGACGCCGGCGCCGTACCACTTGGTGAAGGGCGAGGCCGCGCTGCTGGCGGCCGAGGCCTGGCCGAACAGGTGCAGGCTGCGGCCCTTGGACGCCGGGTCGTTCCACACGGCCTGGTCCACCAGCAGGTAGTGGCCGCTGCGGCCCGAGACTTCCTTGTCGCTGCCGATGCGCTGAGCGTCGGAGCTGTCGTAGTACCAGCCCAGCTTGTACTCGCCGGGCAGCTCGCCCTGCGGCTTGTAGATCAGCTCGATGGGCACCACGGTGCCGGTGGTGTGCTTGGGCGCGAGGTGCCAGGCGCGGCTGGAGTTGCCGTTGCTTTCCGGGTCGACGTTGAAGGCGGCGATGCGCAACTGCCAGTCGGGCGCGAAGCTGTACTTCACCCGTGCGCCCAGGTGCGCGTTGGGATAGTTGGTCCAGCCGCTGCCGCCGGACATGTTCAGCGGGTGGCCGCAGAAGCCGGCGTTCATGAAGTTGCAGAGGATGCCGCTGTCCAGCCCGCCCACATCGTTGCCCATGGCCATGTAGCCGAGCTTGAGGTTCAGCGCCCGGCCCAGGTCGCGCTCGTAGCTCAGCTCGGTCAGGCGGGTGTAGAGGCCGCCGTAGTTTTCCTGCACCGGCAGGCGGTTGCCCACCAGGTCTTCGGAGGCGCTGTTGCCGCGGCGGTCGTTGATGGTCAGCTGGACCTTGCCGCCGTTGTCCAGGCCGTAGAGTTTCGCCAGGTCGAACTGCACGCCCAGCTTGATGTTCTGCGAATAACGCGCCGAGCGGTGCAGGCCGCCGTGGGCGTTGTAGGCGGTCTCGCCACTGTAGTCGCCGGTGAACTTGATGCCGTCCTCTTCCAGCTGGTGGCGCAGGCCGCCCCAGTCGCCGGTGAGGGTGTTGCGTTCGAGAAGGCCTTCTTCAGCCAGCGCTGGCAGCGAGGCGATGCACAGCAGCAGGCCGGGCGTGAGGCGAAGGGAAGTGCGCATGGGGTTTCCTGGACTTGAAGCGAATAAAAAAAGGCGCGGGGTAGGGCCGCGCCGGAAGGAGACGCCCGCCAGTGGCGGGCGCGACAGGAGATTTACTGGGTGTCGGGCAGCGCGTAGGCCATCACGTAGTCGCCGCGGTCGGTGGACTGGCGCGCACCGCCGGCGGTAACGACGATGAACTGCTTGCCGGTCCTGGGCGACACATAGGTCATCGGGCCGCCCTGGCTGCCCACGGGCAGGCGGGCCTTCCAGATTTCCTGGCCGTTGCTGCTGTCGTAGGCACGCAGGTAGAAGTCCTGGGTGCCGGCGATGAACACCAGGCCGCCCTGGGTGGAGAGTGTGCCGCCCAAGGTAGGCAGGCCGATGGGGATCGTCAGGTGCATGCGGATGCCCAGCGGACCGGTGTCTTCCACGGTGCCCACCGGTACCTGCCAGGCGACCTGGCGGGTCTTCATGTCGATGGCGGTGAGGGTGCCGAACGGCGGGGCCTGGCAGGGAATGCCGGCCACCGAGAGGAAGCGGTTCTTGTTCACCGCATAGGGCGTGCCCTTGAGCGGTACGGCGCCCATGCCGGTGTTCAGCGCTTCGCCGCCGCCGGCCGCCGCGCCCTTGTTGGCCGAGGGGATCATCTGGATCCACAGGCCCAGGCGCATGTCGTTGACGAAGATGAAGCCGTGCACCGGGTCGGTGGAGAGACTGCCCCAGTTCATGCCGCCCAGGGAGCCGGGGAAGCTAAGCGACAGGTCGGTGCCCGGCGCGGTGTAGAGGCCGTCGTAGCGCATCTTCCTGAAGTCGATGCGGCACAGCAGCTGGTCGTAGGGCGTGGCGCCCCACATGTCCGACTCGGTCAGCGTCTGCGCGCCGATCTGCGGCATGCCGACGGAGCGCGGCTGGGTCGGCGAGTAGGGCTCGTTGGGGATGTTGCCCGGCTTGACCGGTACGTCCTTCACCTCGGTGAGCGGCTTGCCGGTGGCACGGTCGAGCACGTAGATCTGCCCGGCCTTGGTACCGATGACCACGGCGGGCACGGTCTTGCCATCGGCCACGGGGAAATCGATCAGGCTCGGCTGCATCGGCAGGTCGAAGTCCCAGAGGTCGTTGTGCACGGTCTGGTAGACCCACTTCTGCGCACCTGTGGTGGCGTCCAGCGCGAGGACGGAAGCGCCGTAGGTGTGATCGAGCCGGGTGCGCTCCACGCCGTAGATGTCGGTGGACGAACTGCCCATGGGCAGGAAGACGGTGTTCATCGCCGGGTCGTAGGACATCGGCGCCCAGCTGTTGGGGGTGCTGCGCACGTAGGTCTTGCCGTCCGCCGGGGCCTGCTTGTCTTCCGGGTTGCCCGGATCGAAGGCCCAGCGCATGGCGCCGCTGATGACGTCGAAGCCACGGATCACGCCGCCGGGCATGTCGGCCTGGACGTTGTCCGCGACGCGGCCGCCGACCACCACGGTGGTGCCGGCGATGAGCGGGGCGGAGGAGAGCTGGTAGTAGGAATCGGGCACGTCGCCAAGGCCGGCTTTCAGGTCGACCTGGCCGTTGTTGCCGAAGCCCTGGCAGAACTCACCGGTGTCGGCGTCCACCGCGATCAGGCGCGCGTCGATGGTGTTGGTCAGCAGGCGGCGCTGGCAGTTGGCACCAGCCGGAACGCTGGCGGCAATGACCTGCGAGCTGTTGGGCTGGGTCGGCTGGGCGATCTCCTGGGTGGCATCGAAGTAGGCCATGCCACGGCAGCGCTGCCAGACCTTGGACTGCGCGTTGATCTCGTTCTTCCAGAGCTCCTTGCCGGTGTCCGCGTCGAGGGCGATCAGGTTGTTGTGCGGGGTGCAGATGAACACCTTGTCGCCGACCTGCAGCGGGGTCAGCTGGTCTTCCGCGCCGTTGCCGTCGCTGATGGCCACGTCGCCGGTGTGGTAGGTCCAGGCAAGCTTGAGCTTGTCGACGTTGCCACGGTTGACCTGGTCCAGCGCGGCGAAGCGGCTGCCGCCCTCGGTGTTGCCGTAGTGGGCCCAGTCCTTCTGCGCGTGGGCCGGTTCGACCGGTGTCAGGCCAGGACCCTTGCCGGTCGGGGCCACGCTGGGATGGGCGACGAACATGTTGCCGGCGGCGATCACCACCAGCACCGCCAGCACGCCGGCGATGCCGTACGCACCATAAGAGCCACCTCGACCGGGCTGGCGGCCGGCGGAGCGCGCCAGCAGCGGATAGACCAGCGCGACGACCACGCCAATGGCGCTGAACATGAACAGGCGAGAGAACAGCGGCCAGAACACCAGGCCGGTGTCGGCCACGGCCCAGATCGCGGTGGCGAGGAGGAAGGCGGCGAACAGCCAGGCGCCGGCCGGCTTGCGCAACGCAATCAGCAGGCCGGAAACCGCCATGGCCAGGCCGCCGATGAGGAAGTACCAGGAACCGCCGAGGCTGACCAGGCGGACGCCGCCGGCGGCCAGGGCGAGGCCGAGGAGGGCGATGACCACACCCAGGCCGAGGAGGATGAAAGTGCTCACGCGGGAGGCGCGCTGTATCGGTTTCATACAGAAGGTTCTCACTGTTGGATTCGCCGATTATACTCTTAGCAAGCTAATTAACTAGATAGTACAAAGGTCGAAACGCGCTTTTTGTGCTCCCAAGAAAAGCCCTTATGAACGAAGTAGCCTCTTGCATGCCTGATTACCGGCGACATTGCGTACCACGAAGCCCCTGTGCAGAGCCTGCCGAGACTGGCAGCATCGCTGTTCGGTCCTACAGAAGAATCCTAGCCGCCGTGCCTGTTCCCCGCGCTGTTTTGCCCGCCCGCCTCAAACTGCTGTCGCTGCTGATCTGCGGCGTCGCCCACGGCCAGCTGGCCCGAGCCGCTGACCCGCAGGGCGCCGAGCAAGCCCTGGCCGCGCCCATGGTGGTGACCGGCGCCTATGCGCCGGTATCGAGCTTCGCCCTGCCATTCTCCATCGACACCGTGCAGCAGCCGCAGCTCGGCGACGGCCAGCTCGGCGTCAATGCCTCCGAAGTGCTGCAGCGGGTGCCCGGCCTGGTGGTGCAGAACCGCCAGAACTACGCCCAGGACCTGCAGATTTCCTCCCGTGGCTACGGCGCACGCTCGGCCTTCGGCATTCGCGGACTGAAGCTGCTCAGCGACGGCATCCCCGCCAGCACGCCGGACGGCCAGGGCCAGGCGGCGACGCTGAACCTTGATGTCGCCGACCGTATCGAAGTGCTGCGCGGCCCGGCCTCGACGCTCTATGGCAGCAACAGCGGCGGGGTGATCCAGATGTTCTCCCGCGACGGCTATGGCCCGCCGAAGGTCGGCGCAGAAAGCACCTTCGGCAGCGACGGTTTCAACAAGAACCACCTGTATGCCGAGGGCGGCACCGACCAGGCAGGTTTCCTGCTCGATGCCTCGCGCATGGACACCGACGGCTACCGCGACCACAGCGCCGCGCGTCGTGACCAGACCTTCGCCAAGCTCAACTTTAGGCCCGACGAAGACAGCCGCTTGGCGCTGATCTACAGCAGCCTGGAGCAGAACAACACGCAGGACCCGCTGGGCCAGACCTGGGATGCCTACAAGCACGACCCGCGCTCCGTGGCCCCGGCGGCCGAGCTGTACAACACGCGCAAGAGCATCGACCACCAGCAGCTGGGCATGAACTACGAGCGCTACTTCGGCGACGCGACCCTGCAGTTCAACCTCTACGCCGGCCAGCGCAGCGTGGTGCAGTACCTGTCGATCCCCCGGACGGTGGCTTCCAATTCCCAGCGCGGCGGTGGCGTGGTGGATTTCGACCGCGAGTTCCACGGCGGCACCCTGCGCTGGATCCAGCCGGTGCATGGCGTGCCGGGCGAGCTGACCGTCACCAGCGGACTGGACTACGACCGCAGCGAGGACGACCGCAAGGGCTTCCAGAACTTCAGCGGCGACCAGCTGGGCGTGAAGGGTGAGATGCGGCGTAACGAGAACGATATCGCTACCAGTCTCGACCCCTACGTGCAGGCGCGCTGGGAACTGGGCAACTGGACGGTCGACGCCGGCCTGCGGCACAGCACCATGAAGATGGAAGTGGACGACCACTATCTGTCCAACGGTGACTCCAGCGGCTCGAAGAAGTACCAGCAGAACAACCCGTCGCTCTCGGTGATGTACGCCTTCACTCCCGAGCTGCACGGCTACGTCAGCGCCGGCAAGGGTTTCGAGACCCCGACCCAGGCCGAGATGGCCTATGCGCCGGGCCTTGCGGAGAGCTTCAATTTCGGCCTCGACCCGGCCACCAGCACCCAGTACGAGATCGGCCTGAAGGCCAAGGTGGCCGGCAATACGCGGGTCAACGCGGCGATCTTCGAGATCCGCACCGACGACGAGATAGTCGTCGCCAGCTCCAGCGGTGGCCGCACCAGCTACCAGAACGCCGGCAGGACACTGCGCCGCGGCTTCGAGCTGGGCGTGCAGAGCGACCTGTCCGAACACTGGCAGGCGAACCTTGCCTACACCCGCCTGGACGCCACCTACAACGAGGACTTCGTCGAGAACGGCAGCACCATCGAGAAGGGCAACCACCTGCCCGGCGTGCCCGGCAGCAGCCTGTTCGGCGAGCTGGTGTGGAAGCCGCAGGACGGCATCAGCATGGGCTTCGAGGGTCAGTACCGCAGCAAGGTCTATGTCGAGGACAGCAACGAGGACAAGCCGGCGCCCAGCTACGCAGTGTTCAACTGGCGCACCCGCTTCGAGCAGCACCTCGGGGCCTGGACCTTCCACCAGTTGGTGCGCCTGGACAACCTGCTGGATCGCCAGTACGTCGGCTCGGTGATAGTCGGCGACAGCAATGGGCGGTATTACGAGGCAGCGCCGGGGCGGTCGTGGTATGCGGGGGCTGGGTTGGAATACCGCTTCGATTGATTGAGCGGTGCCGTGCGGTTCGCGAGCAAGCTCGCTCCTACGAAGAGCACCAGTCAAACCTGTAGGAGCGAGCTTGCTCGCGAACCCGCATGCATCTGTTGCCGATCATCGGCATCAAGGGAACATGAACGCTGCGAATCCTCTATCCTCGCGTCCTTCGTATTTCGTAAGACGAGTTTGTCATGAGCAGATGGGCAATGGGCGCACTCCTGATGTGCGTGGCGGGCATGGCGCCGGCGGCTGATCCGCTGTTCGGCAAGTACAATTACGGCGCGGCGCAGAAAGGCTTCGGCAAGCAGCAGGGCTTCGTCGAATGCCTGCAGCCGATGGGCGTCACCGCGCGCTGCAAGGATGGCGTGGACTACGCCGGCACGCGCTTCCGCCTGGCGTTGACCTTCGACAAGCAGAAACTGGTCGAGGCGGTGCTATACAGCGAGTACAACGATGCCGCCTACCGCCGCGTGCTGCAGGAAGTGGCCAAGCGCTTCATGCTGGTGGCCATCGCCGACGACAAGAACGTAGTCGACGTCCTGGCGCACACCCTCAACCCGAACCGCACCGAGGCCGATGCCAAGGCCATCGGCGACTTCGAGACCCATGCGCTGCGCAGCGGGATGATCAGCTACCGCCTCTACGAACAGCTCGACAAGTACATCAAGCCGGGCCTCGATGCCCGCCAGGTACTGGCCACGGTGCCGGCGAGCATTCGCGTGGCCGAGGTCACCGTGAAGCACGGCAAGTCGGAGAACTGGCTGATCGTGAAGTTCTCCAGGCCGGGGCTGGCGCCGAAGAAGACTCGCAACTGAGGGTAGGAGCCCTGCACGAGGGCCAGCCCTAACCCTCTCCCTGAAGGGAGAGGGGACCGTTCGGTGCAGGGTGAAACCATGGTGTCAGCTGGCACGATCTGCTCCCTCTCCCTTCAGGGAGAGGGCGGGGGAGAGGGAAGACCCAGGCACTGATTTTCAGAAGAAGACAGTTGTTCCTACAAAGACCTCGGCTTCATATCTTCGTATGAGGCCTTCCCCCGGATTGCATGGAATGGACGATTGTTCGCCACTGGCCTGACGCAGGACAGTGGCGCACTACCGTTCAACCTGGAATCCGCACATGAAACGTTCCCTGTGGCTGGAGGAAATCGCCTCCGAGCTGGCTCCGCTGCCTGCGCTTGAAGGCCCGCTAGAAGTCGACGTGGCCATCGTCGGCGGCGGCTTCGTCGGCCTCTGGACCGCGTTGCGCCTGCTCGAACTCAAGCCTGACTGCCGTATCGCCATTATCGAGCGGGACATCTGCGGTGGCGGCGCCTCGGGGCGCAACGGCGGCTTCGTCATGTCCTGGTGGCCGAAGATCAGCTCGTTGGCCGCGCAATGCGGCAAGGACGAGGCGTTGCGCCTGGCCCGCGCCTCGGCAGCAGCCATCGGCGAAATCGAGGAGTTCTGCAAGGCCCACGACATCGATGCGCACTTCCGCCGAGCCGGCTGGTTGTGGACTGCCACCACCGACGCCCAGCGCGGTGCCTGGAAGGGCGTGCAGCAGACTTGCGAGCGCCTCGGCGAGCCGGTGTTCCAGTCACTATCCAACAGCGAAGTGGCGCGCCGCGCTGGCTCCGCGAAGCACCTCGAAGGCGTGCTCGAAGCCAGCAATGCCACTGTGCAGCCGGCCCGTCTGGTGCGCGGCCTGCGCCGGGTGGCGTTGGAGAAAGGCGTGCGCATCTTCGAGAACACCCCGATGCTCAGCTTGGAACGCGGCCGGCCGGCGGTGATCCGCACCCCCGGCGGCGAGCTGCGCGCACCGAAGGTGGTGATGGCGACCAACGCCTGGGCTGCGGCAATTCCCGAACTGCGTCGCACCATCCTGCCGGTGACCAGCACTGTGGTAGCCACCGCGCCGATCCCCGAGCGCCTGGAGCAGATCGGCTGGACCGGCGGCGAAGCCATCACCGACTCGCAGCTGATGGTCGACTACTACCGCACCACGCAGGACGGCCGCATCGCCTTCGGCAAGGGCACCGGGATGATCAGCTTTGCCAGCCGCATCGATGAAAGCTACGACCACCACCCGCAGCTGTGCGAAGACACCGAGCAGGACCTGCGCCGCACCTACCCGCAACTGGGCGACGTGCCAGTGACCCACAGCTGGTCCGGCCCCATCGACCGCACCTACGACAGTCTGCCCGTGTTCGGCCATCTGGATGGCGCCCCGCACATCGTCTACGGCATCGGCTGGAGCGGCAACGGCGTCGGCCCGAGCCGCCTCGGCGGGCGCATCCTCGCCAGCCTGGCGCTCGGCATTGATGACGAATGGAGTCGCTGCGGCCTGGTTGGCCGGCAGCCCAAGCGTTTCCCGTTCGAACCGGTGCGCTACGTCGGCGGCCTGATGGTGCGCGGCGCGGTGCAACGTAAGGAACAGGCCGAGGCGCAGAAGCGCAAAGGCAGCTGGCTCGACCGTATCCTGGCCGGCTTCGCCCCGGCAGGGCTCGAAGACAAAGATCTCTAGGAGAAGAACCATGCCTCAACCAATCCTGCTCACCGGCACCGCCGGCCTCGTACTGCCGGCGCCGCAGCCGGTGAAGGAACCCCTGGGTACGCCAGTGTCCAGCACCGCGACCCACGCCGAGGAAGGCGAGGGAGGCCTGCTCACCGGCGTCTGGGAGTGCATGCCGGGCCGCTGGCGGCGGCAGGTGTTATCGCGGGAATTCAGCCACTTCATCAGCGGCCACTGTCTGTTCATCCCGGACGACGGCGAGCCGATTGAACTGCGCGCTGGCGACGCCGTGCTGTTCCCGGCGAACTGTCAGGGCACCTGGGACATCCGCGAGACCGTGCGCAAGAGCTTTGTGATCATTCCCTGATCCCGGCGTCTATCCCGGCAATCTGCGCCGAGCGCAGGGCGATCCAGAGGACGGCCACGTCCTCGGTGCAGTCCAGCGAGCGCTCGGTGATTTCCTCGATGCGGCGGATGCGATAGACCAGCGTCTGCTTGTGCACGTTGAGCCGTTGCGCGGCCTTCTGCCAGGAACGGTTCTGCTCGAGGAAGACTCGCAAGGTGTGCTCCAGCTGCCCGCCCTGTTGCGCGTCGTAGTCCGCCAGCGCGCCGAGCACCCGGCGATGCACGCGGCGTGCTTCCTCCAGGCTTGCCGGCAGCCAGGACTGCTCGCCCTGAGCATCGGCATAGGCCACCAGCGGGCGCTGGCGATTGGTATGGGCCAGTGCCAGTCGCGCCTCGCGCAATGCTTCCACCGCCCGCAGCGCTTGGCCCAGCGGGTTGCTGTGGCCAAGGGTGCAGTCCAACTCGGCCTGCAGGGCCGCAGCCTGCGCCAGATCGCTCAATAGCAGGATCAACTCGTTGCCCTGGTGGCGTACCAGCAGGCCCATGCCCAGTCGCTGAAGACGCTGCTGCCAGTGTTGCGGCAGCTCGCCGGCGACGTGTGCGAGCGCCAGGCAGGCGGCCTCAACCGGGCAGTTCAACTGCGCCAGGCGTTCCTGCGCGGCGCGTTCGGTAAGGCGTTGCTGCAGCAGGTCGTCCAGCAACTCCGAACCCAGGCGCAGCATGCGCTCGTGCTCGACCTGGGCGCGCTCCAGCTCGATGCCCAGCACCGCCACGATGTGGTGCAGCAGGCCGTAGTCGAGCAGTTCGCCGCCCGTGGCGAGGATTTCGCAAGTAGTCAGCGACGGCAGCGGCATCACCAGCGCTTCCTGCTCGTCAGTGCTGCAGCGGGTCACGGTGTCCGGTACCGAGCGGCGTTGGGCGAGGGTTGCCCGCCAACTGTCCGGCAGCGGCGAGAGGCCTTTCTGCCAGGGTTGCAGCGTGGCCGAATCGAACAGGAACAGCTGCGCGCGCACGTCGCTGCACAGCCGGCGCAACAGGTCGGCGAGGCCAAGCCCGCGCAGGCCGATGCGGGCGCTTTCATAGATGCGCGTCACAGCGCTGCGGCGCTCGTGTTCTTCCTGCTTGCTGGCGTCGACGATGGCGCGGGTCACGGCAGAGAAGGGCACCGCGTAATCGGTCATCAGCAGCGGGAACCCCAGCTGGCAGGCTTCGTCCTGCAGAGCCTGGATATCCGCCGGGGCCTGCATGTTCTCGCCGATCATCAGCCCCGAGATGCGCGCCCCGGCCAGGCGCTGCAGGTACTCCCGCTGCGCCTGGGCCTGGGCGGGAATGCCGATGCCGGTGGTCATCAGCAGGTCGCCTTCGCCCAGCCACTGGGTCGGGTCCGCCAGTTCGCACACGTGTGCCCAGCGCAGGCGCCGGCCGACGCCTTCGCTTCCGCCGAGCAGGCGGGTGCGCAGGGAGGCGTTGTCGAGGATGTCCTGGATATGGAAGGGCATGGGATGTTCCGCAGGCGGCAAGGAGGTTTCGGCCGGCAAGCATGCCACCCGCGCGGGGCCCTGTCGCGCCTGGGTTTGCGCCGTGCCCGGGGTCTCGTACCGGGATACGAGAGAGGGCCTTCGAATTGTAGTTGCGTCTGATTGTAGAGCCCGCCCGCGAGACCCAAGACTAGCTGGCAGTGCGCCATGCGAGCCCTTGAAGGCCCCGGATGGCGCCGCCTGCCGCGAGGCGGGCCGTCCACTCACCGGAGACCATAACAATGAACAATATCCTGAGTTCCTCCATCGCCTGCGCCCTGGGCTGCGCGGTGACTTTCCCGGCTTTGGCCGACCTCACCGTGGTCTCCCACGGCGGCGCCAACAAGGCTGCCCAGGTCAAGGCGTTCTACGAACCCTATATGCAGCAGAGCGGCAGCCGCCTTATCGCCGACGAGTTCAACGGCGAGATGGCCAAGGTCAAGGTGCAGGTAGACACCGGCAGCGTCTCCTGGGACGTGGTGGAGATGGAAATGCCGGAGCTGGCGCGCGCCTGTGACGAGGGGCTGCTGCAGGAAATCGGCGAGCAGCCAGATATCGCCAGGCTCGCCCCGGAGCTGCTGGACGCTGCGGTACAGCCGTGTGGCGTGGGCTTCTTCGTCTGGTCCACGGTGCTGGCCTACAACGCCGACAAGCTCAAGAGCGCGCCGACCGGCTGGGCAGATTTCTGGGATACGCAGAAATTCCCCGGCAAGCGCGGCCTGCGCAAGGGCGCGATGTACACCCTGGAATTCGCCCTGATGGCCGACGGCGTGGCGCCGAAGGATGTCTATTCCGTACTCGGGACCAAGGAAGGCCAGGACCGCGCCTTCAAGAAACTCGACCAGATCAAGCCGAGCATCCAGTGGTGGGAAGCCGGTGCACAACCGCCACAGTATCTGGCTTCCGGCGACGTGGTGATGAGTTCTGCCTACAACGGCCGGATCGCCGCCGTGCAGAACGAAAGCCAGCTGCGCGTGGTGTGGAACGGTGGCATCTATGACATGGATGCCTTCGCCATTCCCAAGGGCGCGAAGAACTCCGAGGAAGGCCTGCGCTTCATCCAGTACGTGCTGCAGACCGAGCAGCAGAAGAACTACGCCCAGCAGATCGCCTACGGCCCGGTGAACCGCGCTGCCGTTCCGTTGGTGGACGCCGCCCGCCGCACCAACATGCCCACCGAGGAGGCCAACCTGGCCGGGCAGGTGGCGATGAATGCGGCCTTCTGGGCCGACCATGGCGAGCAGCTGGAGCAGCGCTTCAACGCCTGGGCTGCCAAACAGTAGAGCTTCGCAGTGTGCGGCGACGCCGCACTTTCAGGCCGCCTTCGGGCGGCCTTTTTTGTGGGCGAATGAGCGGGGTTCTCTGTATTGGGCGCGCTCCCTGTTCAACCTGGATGCCACGTGCCCTGGATGTTCGCGAGCAAGCTCGCTCCTACAGCGACGTCAGCCCTCGTGCTTGGCTCTTCGTAGGAGCGAGCTTGCTCGCGAACAGTGTCTGGCGGCGTGCGGTCAGCGGCGGGAGTGGGAAGGGAATGTGGAAGCGTGCCTTGCCGTGCACAAAAAAGCCCATCGACGCTGCCGATGGGCTTCTGGTCAAGCGCAGGAGCGGATCAGCTTGCCAGGCTCAACGACGCCGACTGCTGCAGCGAGCGGCCCTTGGTTTCCGGCGCCCAGGCCAGGCAGATGAAGAATGCCAGCAGGGTGATCGCCGCACCGATCAGCAGGGTGGCCTGCAGGCCGATGGACTCGATGCCGATCGGCATCAGGTAGGTGCCGGTCGCTGCGCCGATGCGGCTGAAGCCGACCGCCACGCCGACGGCGGTGGCGCGCACGGAAGTGGGGAACAGTTCGTTGGGGTAGATCCACTCCAGGATGCTCGGGCCGCCGGAGACGAAGGCGTAGAAGGCGAAGGCACCGACGATGAACCAGGCCGGGGCGTCCGCCCACAGGCCCAAAGCCAGCAGCGGCAACGCCATCAGTGCGAAAGGCACTACCACCATGGGACGACGGCCCCAGGTTTCCACCAGCTTCAGCGCCGGGATCACGCCGATGGCGAAGAGGATGGCGATCATCAGCTCGCCCAGGGTCGAGGAGTTCTCGCCTTTGATGCCGGCGGTGAGCAGGATCATGCTGCCGAAGGTGTAGAGCACGTACTGCGGGGTGATCTGCGCGAAGTAGAGCATGCCGCACATGATGGTGCGCTTGAGGTAGCCGCCCGAGGAAATCATCTTCAGGTCGCTTTTCCACGAACGAGGGCGGCCGCCGTCGTTCAGCTCGGCGACGTCGGCGGGAGTGATCACCACGTCCTTGCCGTAGACCAGCCTGATGACCTTCTGCGCTTCCTCGATGCGACCCTTGCTCGCCAGCCAGCGCGGCGATTCCGGGATGCCGCGGCGGATCAGTACGACGATGATGCCCACCACCGCGCCGCTGAACAGCATCCAGCGCCACAGCGAGTGGTCGCCGGTCCAGGAGACCATCAGGTAGCCGACGATGAAGGCGGTCATCGCGCCGCATGACCACGCCAACCCCGACACGCCGATCATGAATCCGCGGCGCCTGGACGGGGTGAATTCGGTCAGCAGCGAGGTAGCGATGGGGTAGTCCGCACCGACCGCGAGGCCGATGACGAAGCGCAGCACGATCAGTTGCCAGGCTTCGGTGACGAAGGCCGACAGGCCGCAGGCGACCACCAGCACGGTGAGGTCCAGGGCGTACATGGTTTCCCGGCCGATGCGGTCGGTGATTGCGCCGAACACCGTCGCGCCGAAGAAGATTCCCAGCAGCGAGGCCGCGCCGATCAGGCCGGTTTCCACCGAGGTAGCGGCAATGTCCTGACCGAAGCCGATCAGCGCGATGCCGATCAGGCTGAGGATGTAGCCATCGAGGAAGGGGCCGCCGCAGCAGGCCAGCAGTAACTTCCGGTGAAACTTCGATACCGGGGAATGTTCAATGACATCAAACACGCTCATGGGTACAACCTTTGTTGAATTTGTAAGTGGCCAGGCGGGGTGGCTTTCTCGTTCCGGCAACGGGCGGCAGGTGCCCGTTTCGGTGGCCGGCAAGGGGAGGAAGAGGGTGCAGCGGGCAGGGCGGGCGGACAATTCACCCAAGGTAAGAAGCTTGGCGTGGGCGCCTGTACGATCGTATGAGCGTGGGAGTGGAGTGCGGCATTACCCGCGGGCTGTGGCGATTGCCTTCGCGCAGGAGCGGACCCGTCCGCAATGGCTGACCGGACGCGCCGGAGCCAGCATACGGCACTGATTCGCCTGCCGGCGAATTCGCGGACAAGGTCCGCTCCTACCCGAAATACCGCGCCGGGGCATGCCCTCTCCCCAGCCCTGGCTGCGCGCCCCGCTCCGAAGGGAGAGGGTTAGGAAAAGGGGAAATCCTAGGCACGAACTTTCCCGAGAAAGGCAGTTGCTTACAGGTCAACTGCGGCGCATGCATTTTCGTAGGAGCGGACCTTGTCCGCGATGGCTACCCGGATGTGCCGGAGCTGGTTGGTCCTCCGGCAGGGCGCGCGTCCCACCGCCGGCCAGCCCCAGGCTGCGCGATCCGATTCAGCCAGTGCCCATCAATTGCAGCAGGCGAGCAGCCAGTTCTGCGCGGCGGAAGGGCTTGGAGAGCACCTCGAAACCACGGATCTGGCTCGGCGTGAGGTTGGCGTAGCCGGTGATGATCAGCACCGGCAATTCGGCGAAGCGCTGGCGCACATCGTGGGCGAGCTGGGCACCGGTACGGTCGGCCATGATGTGGTCGGTGACCAGCACGTCGGGCACCAGGCCGTCGTCGATCAGCGCCATCGCCGCAGCGGCCGACGACGCATCGGTCACCTGGTAGCCCAGGTCGCGCAATTGCAGGCGCGTGGTGTAGCGCACCATGTCTTCGTCATCCACCAGCAGGACATGAATCGGCCGCGGCGCGACCGGGGCTTCCAGCACTTCGCTGTCGCTGCCGCTGATGATCTCATCGGTGATCGGCAGCCAGACGGTCACCTGCGTACCGCTCCCCACTTGCGAGGCGATGGCCAGACCGCCACCGGATTGCGCCGCCAGCCCTTGCACCATCGACAGCCCCAGCCCGGTGCCCTTGCCCACGCCCTTGGTGGAGTAGAAGGGTTCCAGGCAGCGGGCGAGGGTCTGGGCGTCCATCCCGCTGCCATTGTCACTGACCACCAGCCCCACGTAGCGGCCGGCACAGAGCCCGGGCACCTCGCCGTCGGCTATCTCGCTGACCTTGCCGCTGATCTTCAACTGGCCGCCTTCGGCCATGGCGTCGCGAGCGTTGACGGCCAGATTGAGGATCGCCAGTTCCAACTGGTGCGGGTCGACTATCACGGCGGGCAGGCGTTCGGGCAGGTCGAGCATCACCTCGATCGTGCTGCCCAGGGAGCGCTCGATGAGGTCGCGCATGTCGCTGACCAGCTCGCGCAGGGAGACGGCCTGCGGCTTGAGCGTCTGCCGGCGGGCAAAGGTCAACAGGCGTCCCACGAGGATGCGTGCGCGGTCGGCTGCCTGCAGCGCACCATCGATCAAGGTCGTGGAGCGCTCATCGTCGAGGCGCCGGCGCACCAGTTCCAGCGACGCCATGATCGGCGTCAGCAGGTTGTTGAAGTCATGGGCGATGCCGCCAGTGAGCTGGCCGATCATCTCCATCTTGCGCGCTTCATGCAGTTGCGCCACTGCCGCCTCGCGCTGGGCGACCATGGCGGCGACGCGGCCTTCCAGGCCCTCGTTGAGCCGGCGCAGTTCGTTCTCGGCGCAGATCCGCGCGCTGATATCCACGCAGACGCAGAGCATGCCGGTGACAGCCTGCTGCTCATCGAGCAATGGCGTCAGCTGGTCCTGTACCCAGACCTCGCTGCCGTCCGGGCGCGAATAGCGGTGGACGATCTCCCTGGGCGTCGCTGCTCCGCCCATCAGCTCTGCAGCTGAAAGCTCGCCGATTTCCTGCAGGCGAGCGCAAAGCAGGTCCTCGCGGGCGCGGCCGACGATTTCGCAGTAGCGCTCGTTGACCCGGGTGAACCAGCCGTCCCGGTCACACAGGGCGATGCCGGCGCTGGCCTGCTCGAACATGGCTGAAAGCTGCGCTGAACTGGCGTGCAGCGCCATTTCCGCACGGGCGTGCAGGATGGCCGTCCAGGCTTGCTTGGCGGTTTCCTCGACCAGGCGCAGTTCGAAGTCGGCATAGCTGCGCGGCGCTTCATGGTGGATTGCCAGCACGGCCTCCAGCACACCGTGGCGGATCACCGGTACATGCAGGGTGGCGCCCAGGCACAGGTCGCGACGGGTCTGCGCTTCGCCTTCGGGCAGCCCGCCCTCGTCGCTGCGATAGTGGCGACTGACCGACAAACCGGCCTGCAGCGAGCGCAGCAGGTCGCCGCCGAAGTCACGGTAGCGATGCCGGCCCACGGCGCTCGGCGTCGAGGCGAGAAACTCCCGGGCAACATCGAAGGTGACTCCGTCGCCGTTGTCTTCGCCGAAGAAGACCCTCGAAGCGCCCAGTTCCTCGCCCAGCATCGTGGTGGCGATGGTCTCGATGCGCTCCGGCTCCGCGACGGGCGGCAGGGCCCGGCCCAACTCCAGCAGAAAGGCCTGGCGGCGCTCGAACTGCACGCGCTCAGTGGTTTCGGTGACGATGCACAGCACGCCGCCGATGGAGCCGTCGTCATCGCGCACCGCCGAATAGGAGACGTCGAAGTACACGGTTTCCCCGGCGCCATACCGCTCTATATAGAAGGGGCGGTCCTTGGCGGCGAAGGTCTCGCCGGTTTCGCGCACGCCGCGCAGCAGCGGTTCGAGGTCATCCCAGAGTTCGGTCCAGTTCTCGATGGCCGGGCGGCCAAGGGCACGCGGATGCTTGCCGCCGATGCTCGGGGCATAGGCATCGTTGTACAGCGCGACGTACTGCGGGCCCCAGAACAGCACGATCTGCGCCTTTACCGGCAGCACGGTGCTCATAAGCGTCCTGAGGCTGGTCGACCAGGCCGCGGGCGCACCCAGCGGGGAGTCGCGCCAGTCGCGCGACTGGATCAGGGAGGCGACGTCCTGCGCTTCCAGTCGGCTGTCGTGGAAGAGGGCACCTGGGGTGTCATCGGCTGCCGGAAGCGGAGCCAGTCCTGAAAGTTGTTCCATGTTGTCGTGAGGCGCACCCTGCTGGCCTGGGGATACATACCGAATAGAGCCCGGGAGCGGTGATTGCGTTCCGTTGAAATCACCGCCAGGCGCTATGACTGTAGCCTGACTCCGGCGCGCCGCTGGGCGTCAACGGCCGGCAGCCCGCTGCCGCCGCTCAGGGGGCCCGGCGCGAAGCCGGTTCGGGCAGCGGATGCACCTCGGAAACGGCGGCCTGGTTCAAGCCGCTGAACGCCTCTTTCACCTTGCAGTGCCCGGTCAGACCACGGTTCACCGCCAGCCGCGGGGCGAAAGTGGGCTACAGCATCCGCTTCGGCATCGAGTGACGCCGGAGCCCACTTTCCTGGAGGGGCAGGGCTAGTGCGCCATGGCCGCCAGGATAGTAAGCAGATTGGTTCTGTGCGAGCCCGGCGAGATGATTGAAAAATCGAAGTCCTCCGCCTGCTGCAGATGTCCTGGCAAGTCCGGTTTGGCGAGGAAGTTGGCTATATACATCCACTCTAATAAGCTGCAGATATCCAAAGATTAATGGCTTATTCTGGGGGTTGATTTCTGATGCAATTAGGCTTTATGACTCTCGCTCCTTCGTATTTGTACTGAAGATAAACAAGATTTCTGTTGTAAATCGAAGGACAGAACACGGTCGTATAAAATAGCACGTCAGTCCGTTTTGGATTATTCATTTGTCTATTCAGGCGGGCGCTGTATGTGGATCCCGTTTTGAGATTTTTCGCTGGTGTATTTATTGAATATCCGCCTGGAGTATCTCCGTATTTTATGCACCTTCCTGGGCTCAGTTTCACTGGAGTACTCCCGGGGCTGAGTTCTATGTCCCACATGATGTCATGAGGGCCGTGATCACGGCTGTTCTCAGTTACCCACAAGGAATCAATGGCGATATCGTCTTTTGCCGATACGGGAATGCAAATTGAAAGTACGCCGTCAGTCATCGAGATGTCTGCATTACCCGCTAGCCCCCACGGTGTCGCTTCGGCAGTAGGTCCAATGCACGCCAAGGTAATAAGAAGGGTGCGTATCTCCTTTTTCATGTCGCCCTAATCCGGAAGATTGTCTGTGCTTGATGGCGTTGAGAGAAACTTGCGAAGAGTCGCTGCCAGAAGGCCGGGGTCCTTTTTCTGGTTGCCCGGATTCCAAACAGATTTTGGATCTTTCTCAATGCATATTATATAATAGTCAGACACTATTTCTCCCTGCTGCTCCATATTGTACTCAGAAAGAATTCCGCCATTCTTTAAGTTGTATTCATATGCGGCGGCGCCTCGGCTGGTTACCCACAGCGCATGCCACTTCACCCAGTAGCCCAGTTGGTACTGCCACACATGGGTCATCTCATGCATGAAAAGGGCCTTATCTGTTCCTCTTCCTGTGGCGGAAAAGTCATCTTTGTATAGATTAGTGCTCTTGGGGTAATACATATCCCCATTAGGAGTGACTGCCGTATTCTGGAATCCCAGGAACAACCACCAGCCGCCATGGTGGATTTTGACCTGGCTGTAATCGATAGAGTCCTTGAAGACGATTCGGGCCATGCCGATTTCGCCGGGCGTCAGCGCCCGTTTTTCGCCCTCTGGTAGCGGAATAGTTTTCGTGGCAGCTCCATAGGGTGAGTTGTCGGTGGATAGCTGGTCCGCTTTCAGGTCTATGACTAGTGGCTCATACCCACCCTTGGCGATACAGCAGGGTGATTCGGAGGGCGCAGGCGGCAGCAGTTCCAGGCGGATGATTCGCGTGGCTTTCTTCGTGGTAATCCGTGCGATGCGACCGTGCTGGTCGGTGGTGCCTTCGCGAGTCGTTCCATCAGCCAAGTGCACTACATAGTTAAGCCCTTTAGGAGTGTTGCCGCCTGGGCAGGTAAGGCAGATTTGCGCCACAAAAGGTGTAATCACTGGGATAGGAAGTGTTTTGGTGTTGTTGCTTCCTCCCGAAGATGATGAAAGCGGCCCCAAGGGCGCAATGATCCGATTGCTTCCATCCGGACAGTCGCAACTGACGATGCATCGATCCACGGCAATTGGGATTCCCTCCCAGCTGTAGCCTTCAGCGCCTTCGACAATGACGCCGGCTTTCCCGCATTTGGGGCAGTCCGTGGTTTTGTCTCCTCGCAGAACGAATCCTCGTCCGTCACAGCTTCCCCAGGGGGTGATGTAGCTGATGAGCAAGGCGCCTGTGGTAGTCCTGTCGCCGGCAAGCGCCTGGCCTTTGCCGTCGATATCGGGACGATACAGCGTCATTCTTCATCCTCCAGGGCAGGGAGGAAGTCACTAGCCACCGGTGTGTCTCTTCGTATGCAGATACTGCCTGTGCGCTGCCGGGTATTGATGATTTCATCGCCGTTATCCAGCCGGCTGCCGACCAGGGCGAGGTTGCCGTTGGCTTTGCCGGCGCCGGTCTTGATGTAGGCAAGCGAGCCATCAGGGTATTGGATTGGGTCGCCGGTTCGGGCAACGGTCAGCTTTTCACCGGATTCGATAACGATGACGAGGGGGGAAGTGCCTTTTTGGATGACGCCGCCACGTTTGGTCTGGCTGCCTTCCGTTGCGAATAGCCGAATGCCTATTGCCGGGTTCGCGAGTCGCGCTGCCTGGTTTTGCCGAATAATTGCCGCTGCTTCGGGGGCAAAGGTTTGTATTTGCTCTTCGGCGAAATAGGGCGTGTTCAGTTTGTGCAGGCGTTCTGGCGCTATGTCGTTGGTATAGAAGGGCGTGGACGGTTTAGTAACGGTCATGCTCTTTGCTCCAGGAAGTAGAGATGCAGCTGATGTATCCAGCGGCTAACTGGACTCTACTCAGGAGCTGAGGGGCAGGTATGTAGGAATAAGCTTTGTGGTGCAGCGCTTATTCAGCGAGGGGCGCGGAAAGTGTGGGGAGGTTGTCCGATTATTTACTCTTTGTCCAATTCCTTGAGCCCGGCAAGGACAATATAAAGTTCATCCACACTCATGGTTTGGCGTCTTTGGTTGCCGGGCTCAAATCTCCAGCACAGTACGCGGTTAGCAGTCACTGGATAGCCTTGAGAGTGAGCCGCTGCCATCAGGTCTTGCGTTTGTTTTTCACCAGCGACGAGTTTTAGAACTTCATTAGGAGTGAGATAAGGACCTATCTCGGTTATATCAGCGCACCCGTCACATAGGGCGCTGTGCAATATCTCTGCGCCCTTGTGGATGCTGGCTAGTGGACGTTGCGCCCGAAGATCACCACGGCGCAGCAGGCGACGATAAGTCTCCCAGGCTGCGGCTTCGTTCGATGTGGCAGTGATGAGTTCATCGTTCAGCGTTACGCGGTACTGTTCGGGCATTGCTGAGCCTCTAAGAGTAGGCTGGGATAATGCGTTTTGAGTTGATGGCCAGGGTAGCGACTGCTGGCACGCGCGCAACAGCCGCTCGGTAGTCATTCAGCTAAGTAGCAGAAGCGTGAACCTCGCCTGCCGATAAATCACCCCAGGCACCATGGACGTGCATTCTCAGCAGATGCGCCAGCGTCCACTCCGCGGCCTTCGTCCCGCCTGGGCCACCAATCCCTGCGCGGATATCGAGCTGAGTTACCCCTGTTTCCAGCTTTGCCAGCTCAACCAGGATATCAACTTTGCCTATCAGGTCCTTGGCGTGCTGGAGGTCTTCGACGGTGGGCGGTTGGCGTGCGGCGCGGATAACAAACAAGGTAGTGGCGACACCGTCGATGAGTTGATCGATATAGCGTGACGGCTTTCGGGCATTGGTAAATCTTTCATTGTCTGCAGCGAGATGCAGGACGGAACTGGGGTAGGGCTTCTTTTGCATTTTTGTCCTCAATATGGAGGAGGTTAAAGGAAAGAGCGCAACCCCGATAAAGTGCCGATTCTAAATATTCAAAACAACGCGGCTGATCGGACAGCCCGCATGGATTGGTCCTGCAAAAATGTAAGGCCGCTCTTTCAGCTCGGACCGCTAGTACGGCGGATTCTATTAATCTCGATTGCCGGCAAACCTCAGACTCGCTCGGCCCGATACTGGCTTGGCAACCGCCCGAGCACCCGCTTGAAGGTCTGCGAGAAGGCGCTCGGGCTCTGGTAGCCGTGCTCCAGCGCCACTTCCAGCACCGAGGCGCCGGCGCTCAGGCGTGGCAGGCTGAGGACCATGCGCACGCGGGTGCGCCAGTCGCCGAAGTTCATCCCCAGTTCGCGCTGGAACAGCCGGGCGAGGGTGCGGCTGCTCATGTTCAACTGCTGCGCCCAGTCCTCCATGCCGGTTTCGTCCGCCGGTGCGCCGATTACCGCGTTGCACAGCCGCAGCAGGCGCGGGTCCCGTGGCATGGCGAGGTGGATGCCGACTGTCTGCGCCGCATCCATCTCCACCAGCAGCAGCTCGTGCAGGCAACGACGGCGGTGTTCGTTGCCACTGCCAGCCTGCATCGCACTGGCGGCGACCAGCAGTTCCCGCAACAGCGGCGTTACGGTGATCAGTTGGCACTGCTGGCCACCCCAGGGCCAGGTCGAAGCCGGCATGAACAGGGTGCGCATGCGCACGCTGCCGAACATGCGGATCTGGTGCCCGGTACCCGGCGGCACCCACAGTGCGTGGCCCGACGGCACCACCCAGTTGCTCTGCGCCGCACCCACCAGCATCACGCCGGAGATCGAGTGGATCAGCTGCGCCTGGGTGTGGCAGTGCGGAAGGATTTCCTCGCCATCCTGATGGTCGTAGGCCAGCGCTTCGAGGGAAAGGGCGCAGGTCATGGCGGGCTTCCTTGAGGACGGCGAGGGTGGACGGGTGGCATTGGATGTTCTCCGGTTGGCGGAGAATATTCTAGGAAAGGTGGCGGGCGATTTTCTGGCGTTTTATTGCTTGATCTTCTTTATATGGACAACAAAACAGACATTAAATCAATCAGTTTGCAATTATCAATCATGGTGGGGGTGAAAGTTTCCCTCGTGCAGATGCGGCCAGCGACGTAGGAACGACTGCCTTTCTCTGCACCCCGTATCGACGAATTCCCTCTCCCTAACCCTCTCCCTGAAGGGAGAGGGAATTGGTTGGGTGCCGGCTGAAACAGGGGCTTCAGCCGGCATGGATGGCTCCCTCTGCCTTCGGGGCGGGGCACGCAGCCAGGG
>NZ_JBGLYK010000083.1:0-22557 GCF_047304025.1 Pseudomonas sp. Pseusp97
AAGGCCGAGGTGGTCCGTCCCGCGGCCGCTCCCGCCGCACCGCGCCCGGCGGCTGCGGCGCCGGCTGCCGCCGCTCCGGCCGCCCGCAGTGGCGCCAAGGGCCAGCAAGGCCAGCTGCGCCTGCCTTCGGCCAGCCTGCCCTGCGTGATCAAGGCGCTCAGCCTCAAGGAAGCGCTGCTGGTGGTGAAGCGCGGCACGCCGCTGCCGCAGGTGCTGGAAAGCGCCGTGCTCGATCTGGAGGAAGACAGCGACGTCGCCCGCCTCAACGGCTACCTGCACGCCGTAGCTGCGCTGGAGCCCAAGCCCGACAGCGAGTGGCTGCAGCTGACCTTCCGCTTCGTCGACCGCGACCCGCAGAAGCTCGACTACCTGTCGCGCCTGATCGCCCGCGGCAGCTCGCAGAAGCACTACGTGCCCGGCGCCTGATCCGATTACAAAATGCACCGGCCGCCGGGTAGTACTGCTTCACACCCCGACCGGCGGCAGGTCGCGACGCAAGGGCTACGCTGCTAGTCTTCCCTGCGTCGCCATACCTATAACCAGAGTCGACATGCTAGGGCGCAGTATCCTCCTGTGCGGTCTTCTGGCCGCATCCGGGACGGCTTCGGCCGTGACCATCTACAAGTACACCGACGCCAATGGCGTGGTCACCTACACGGACAAGGCCGTGGCGGGTGCGGCTGTCTTCGTTTTCCGCGATCGCATGGTCGAGCACCTGGAAGAGCAGGTGAAGCTGGAGACCAAGAAGCACGCTGGCGGCGAGACGCTGCAGGTGCGCAACGACCTGTACGCACCGGTGGAAGTCGAGCTGAGCGTGACCGGCGCGCAGAACGCCGTGGGAGCGCCGGAGCGGCCTATCCGCTGGGTGCTGGCGCCGCGCAGCTCGATTCGTCTCGCCACCCTGGCCCCGCTCGACCCCGCCAAGCCGCTGCGCTACAAGCCCAAGCTGCGCTATGCGCTGGGTGATCCGCGGCCGACGCCGCTGGCCTACCAGTACGCGCTGCCATGGGTGGGCGGGCCGTTCCGCCTGACCCAGGGCGCCAACGGGCGCTACAGCCATTTCACGCCCAAGGGCCGCTACGCCATGGACATCGCCATGCCGGTAGGCACGCCCATCGTCGCGGCGCGCGGCGGTACCGTGGTGAAGGTCGAGAACGGCCAGAGCGGGCGCGGCAAGAACCCTTCCGGCAACTTCGTGCGGGTGCTGCATGACGACGGCACCATGGGCGTCTACCTGCATCTGATGCGTGGCTCGGTGCTGGTGCGTGAGGGCCAGCGCGTCGCCACCGGCACGCCACTGGCGCAGTCGGGCAATACCGGCAACAGCAGCGGGCCGCACCTGCACTTCGTGGTGCAGCGCAACGTCGGCCTGGCGCTGGAATCGATCCCCTACGACTTCTCCCAGCCGGTGGATACGCTGCCGAATTTCGCCGTGGTCCGCGAGCACTGAGCACAGCGCGGGAGCCTGTAGGAGCGAGCTTGCTCGCGAACCCGCCCGGCGCCGGCGTTGTCGGCGAGCTCTGTTCGCGAGCAAGCGCGCTCCTACAAAAAGCAAAAAGGCTGCCCGTGGGCAGCCTTTTTCATTCAGCCGCGAAGTGCTCAGTCCAGCTTCACCACCTTGGCGAGGACGATCTTCGGGCCCTTCATCTTCTTCACGATGATGCGCAGGCCTTCGGTATCCAGCACTTCCTCTTCTTCCGGCACGCGCTTCAGGGTGTCGTAGACCAGGCCGGCAAGGGTGTCCGCCTCGACGTGGTCCAGGTCCAGCCCCAGCAGGCGTTCCAGCTTGAACAGCGGGGTGTCGCCACGCACCAGCAGCTTGCCGGGCTGGTAGGCGACGATGCCGCGCTCGGCCTTGCGGTGTTCGTCCTGGATATCGCCGACCAGCACTTCCAGCACGTCCTCCATGGTCAGGTAGCCGACGACCTTGTGGTCGGCTTCCTCCACCAGCGCGAAGTGCGCGCCGCCCTGGCGGAACTGTTCCAGCAGGCGGGCCAGCGGCAGGTGCTTGGTGACCTTCTCCAGCGGATGGGTCAGCTCGTCGAGGTCGAAGGACTCCGGCAGGCTGTCCAGCGTGGCCAGGGCCAGCAGCAGGTCCTTGATGTGCAGCAGGCCGATGAACTCGCCCTTCTCGCTGTCGTACACCGGGTAGCGGCTGTACTTGTGGCGGCGGATGGTGGCGAGGATGTCGTCCAGCGGCGCGTTGCGCTCCAGGTAGACCAGGTCCTCGCGGGAATTGGCCCAGTCCACCACTTCCAGCTCGCCCAGTTCCACCGCCGAGGCCAGCACGCGCATGCCCTGGTCGCTGGGGTCGTGGGCGCGGCTGGAGTGCAGGATCAGCTTGAGCTCGTCGCGGCTGTAGTGGTGCTCGTGGTGCGGGCCCGGCTCGCCCTGGCCGGCGATCTTCAGGATGGCGTTGGCGCTGGCGTTGAGCAGCCAGATGGCCGGGTACATCAACCAGTAGAACAGGTACAGCGGCACCGCCGTCCACAGCGACAGCAGCTCCGGCTTGCGGATCGCCCAGGACTTGGGCGCCAGCTCGCCGACCACGATGTGCAGGTAGGAAATGATGAAGAACGCGCTGAAGAACGACACGCCGCGGATGACTTCCTCGGAGTGCACGCCGACCGCGGCCAGCAAGGGTTCGAGCAGCTCGGCGAAGGCCGGTTCGCCGACCCAGCCCAGGCCCAGGGAGGCCAGGGTGATGCCCAACTGGCAGGCGGAGAGGTAGGCGTCGAGCTGGTTGTGCACCTTGCGCAGGATGGTGCCGCGCCAGCCGTGCTGGTTGGCGATGGTTTCCACGCGCGTGGAGCGCAGCTTGACCATGGCGAACTCGGCGGCGACGAAGAAACCGTTGAGCACGACGAGGAACAGGGCGAACAGGATCAGGCCGAAATCGGCGAAATAGGTGAGGAAGTTGCTACTAGGGGAAGGGTCCATGGTTCTGTTGGTTCAAGAATGGACGGACAAGAATGCGGTTCCCGGGGCCCGGCTGGCAAGCCCGTCTATACCGGAGTCGAAGACGGGCGCCGTTATGCGCGGCTCTCCACCTGCTGCGGCGGGAAGTGGCAGGTGAAGCTGCTGCCCTTGCCCGGCACGCTGCTGATGTCCAGGGTGCCGCGGTGGCGCAGCAGCACGTGCTTGACGATGGCCAGGCCCAGGCCGGTGCCGCCGGTGCTGGCGTTGCGGCTGGAATCGACGCGGTAGAAGCGCTCGGTCAGGCGCGGCAGGTGCTTGGGATCGATGCCGATGCCGCTGTCCTGCACGGCCAGGTGCGCGCCTTGCTCGTCGGCCCACCAGCGGATGCGGATCTCGCCTTCCTCGGGCGTGTACTTCACGGCGTTGAACACCAGGTTGGAGAAGGCGCTGCGCAGTTCCGCCTCACTGCCCTTGAGCTTCACCTTCGAATCCGCCTCCAGGCTGATGCGGTGGCTGCGCGCGCCGGACAGCGCCTGGGCGTCGTTGCGGATCGACAGCAGCATCAGGTCCACCGCCACTGGCTTGTTGTCCGCCGGGTAATCGGTGGCTTCCAGCTTGGCCAGCAGGAGCAGATCGTTGAGCAGGTTCTGCATGCGCCCGGCCTGCTGCTGCATCTGCTGCAGCGCGCGGGTCCAGCGAGGGTTCACGTCCTCGACGTTGTCCAGCAGCGTCTCCAGGTAGCCGGCGATCACCGTCAGCGGCGTGCGCAGCTCGTGGGAGACGTTGGCGACGAAGTCCTTGCGCATCTGTTCCAGCTGGTGGACGCGGGTCACGTCGCGCACGAGCATCAGGTGCTCGCCGGCGCCGTAGAGGGTGATGTGGAACTGCAGGCGCAGGTTGTCGCTGATCGGCGAAGGGAGCTCCAGCGGCTCGCGGTAGTCCTCGCCCTCGAAGTATTCCTTGAAGCGCGGATGGCGTACCAGGTTGGTCACCGGCTGGCCGCCGTCCTGCGGGCTCTTCAGGCCCAGCAGGCGCTCGGCGGACTGGTTCCACCACTCCAGGTTGCCGTCGCGGTCGAGCAGGATCATGCCGTCGCGCAGCGCCGCGGTGGATTCCTGCATGCGGTCGATCACCGCCTGCAGGCGCCCGCGGGCGCGCTGGTTGCGCCGCTGCAGGTGGTAGATGCTGTCGAACACCTCGCCCCACAGGCCGTAGCCATCGGGCGGCGCTTCGTCGGGCTGGTGGTTCTTCAGCCACTTGTGCAGACGCAGCAGCTGCCAGGTCGACCAGCCGAGGTAGGCGGCCAGTGCCACGGCGATGGCCCAGCCGTACTGGCCGGTGATCAGGCCGAGCAGCGCGCCGGCGGCTACGACCAGCAGCAGGTGGCGTATCAGCACGCCACTCCAGTTCTGGGTCACGACATTCCGTTCCTTGTGCCCGCCGTTGAGAGTCAGCTTTTGGTCGAGAAACGATACCCGGTGCCGCGCACGGTCTGAACCAGATTTTCGTAGACCTCGCCCAGTGCCTTGCGCAGCCGGCGGATATGCACGTCGACGGTGCGCTCCTCGACGTAGACGTTGCCGCCCCAGACCTGGTCCAGCAACTGGCCGCGGGTGTAGGCGCGCTCCTGGTGGGTCATGAAGAACTGCAGCAGGCGGTATTCGGTGGGGCCCATCTCGGCGGGTTTGCCGTCGATGGTCACGCGGTGGCTGATCGGATCGAGCATCAGGCCGCCCACTTCGATCGGCGTCTCGCTGTCGCCGGCACCGGTGCGGCGCAGCACGGCCTTCAGGCGGGCAACCAGTTCGCGCGGGGAGAAGGGCTTGGTGATGTAGTCATCCGCGCCGACTTCCAGGCCCTGGATCTTGTTGTCCTCTTCACCCTTGGCGGTGAGCATGATGATCGGGATGGCCGAGGTCAGCTCGTCGCGCTTGAGGCGGCGGGCCAGCTCGATGCCGGAGGTGCCCGGGAGCATCCAGTCGAGCAGGATCAGATCCGGCTTGCGGTCGACGATCACCGCGTGCGCCTGCTGGGCGCTGTCGGCCTCCAGACACTCGTAGCCGGCCATCTCCAGGGCCACGGCGATCATTTCCCGGATCGGAGCTTCGTCATCGACGATGAGGATTGTCTTGCCAACCATGCTGAGGCCTCAGAATTTCTGTAATGCGCCGCATTAGATAACGGAAATATTTCATGAATGTGACACCGCGATGGTAGCCGAGCCTTGTCGCAGAGCGCTCGTCTATGCTGAAGGACGCGTCGTGCGATCCCTGCGCGGCGCACAGGGAACCCACCGGCCCGGTCGGCGGTGTGCCCGGCAGCGAACCTGCCGGAACCTTGCGATGACGTTGCGAGTGTTTTGTCGATGTCGCCTGGCCGGCCCTGCCTGCAATCCCGCCGGCCTTTGCGCCGATGCTCGCGCCGTTTCCACCTCACCAGAGGAGAAGCCTGATGAAACTGCTATTCCCGGCCCTGGCACTGGGCCTGATGCTGCCGGCGATGTCTGCCCTGGCCGGCGAGCCCGGCATGGAGAAGAACGGCATGCTGGTCGATGCCAAGGGCATGACGCTCTACACCTTCGACAAGGACAGCGGCGGCAAGTCGGCCTGCAACGGCGGCTGTGCACAGAACTGGCCGCCGCTGATGGCTGCCGCCGACGCCAAGGCCATGGGCGACTGGACCCTGATCAAGCGCGATGACGGTAGCGCGCAGTGGGCCTACAAGGGCAAGCCGCTGTACACCTTCGTGCAGGACAAGAAAGCCGGCGACATGGCCGGCGAAGGCAAGATGGGCGTCTGGCACATGGCCAAGCCGTAGGGGCTCTTCGTAGGAGCGAGCTTGCTCGCGAACCCGCTTGATGCCGAAGTGTCAGGCAAGGTTCGCGAGCAAGCTCGCTCCTACAGCGATCGCCGGCTCAGCGCAGGGCGAAGTCCGCCACGGTGCCGAGGAAGATCGCCAGCCCCGCCCAGTGGTTGTGCAGGAAGGCCTTGAAGCACTTCATCGGCTCGCGATCACGGGTCGAATGGAATTGCCAGGCGAAGCAGCCGGCCGCAACGGCCAGGCCCAGGTAGTAATACAGGTGCATCGCCAGCTTGTTGCCGGCGAGGATCAGCAGCAGGAGCATCAGGCCCTGCAGCGTCAGGTTGATCGCCCGGTCGGCGTCGCCGAAGAGGATCGCCGTGGACTTCATGCCCATCTTCAGGTCGTCCTCGCGGTCGGTCATCGCGTAGTAGGTGTCGTAGGCCACCGTCCACAGCACGTTGGCGAAGAACAGCAGCCAGGCTACCGCTGGCAGCGTGCCGCTGGCCGCGGTGAAGGCCATCGGGATGCCCCAGGAGAACGCCGCGCCCAGCACCACCTGCGGGTAGTAGGTGTAGCGCTTCATGAAGGGGTAGAGCGCCGCCACCGCCGCGCCGCCGAAGGACAGCCAGATGGTCTGCGCGTTGGTGCACAGCACCAGCAGGAAGCTCAGCCCCAGCAACACGAAGAAGGCAATCCAGGCCTCGCGCACGGTGATCCTGCCGGTGGCCAGCGGACGCGCCTTGGTGCGTTCGACGTGGCCGTCGAGCTTGCGGTCGGCGAAGTCGTTGATCACGCAGCCGGCCATGCGCATCAGCACGGTGCCGAGGACGAAGATCACCAGGTTCTTGGCGCTGGGCACACCGCCGCTGGCCATCCACAGCGCCCACAGCGTCGGCCAGAGCAGCAGGTAGATGCCGATCGGCTTGTCCATGCGCGTCAGCTGGATGAAGTCCCAGGCGCGGGGATGCAGGCGGGCGAGGGGTTTGATCAGGGCAACGAACATGGCGGCCTCCGGAAAGCGATCCGGGAATTATACGGGCTGTTGTTCCACCCGTTGCCACAGCGATGGCAGGAATACTTCGGCGACCAGCACGCCGAGGCCGTCGCGGCTGAAGCACGAGCGGCGGCCCCACAGGCGCTCGGCGCGCACTTCGGCCGGCAGGCTGGCGGCCGGGTAGCGGCACACCTCGATGGGGCCGCGCTGGAAGGCGCGGTCGCTGAACAGCAACTCACCGAGCGAGCGCGTGCCGAGCAGGCGCAGATCGAAACCGGAGCCCTCCAGCGCCGAGCGCGCAGCGACGCTGCGGGCGAACACCCAGGGCGTGCCGTGACCTTTGAGGTAGACCTCGCGCACCCAGCCCTGACTGCCGTCCGGCACGCCCAGCGCGGCGCATTCGTCGGTGCGCAGGCGGTGCCAGCCTTCGGCCAGCGGCTGCACGGCGAAATTGCCGGCGGAGAGCGCGGTCAGCCGGCGCGTCAGCGAGCCTTCGTCGAACAGCCAGTCCACGACCTGGGCGGCGGGAGCGGGGTGCAACTGGGCGGCGGTGAGCCAGCGGGGTGGGTGGATCAGGGCGGCTTCGGGCACGGCTTGGACTGCAGTTGGCCAGGGACGCGGCAGCTTAACACGGCGCCTTTGCGCGGCCGATTGCGTTGTCCGCAAGGGTGCATTACGCCAGACCCCATCAAAGGTTTGGCCGGCCATCCGAGGTTTTTCCGGGGACTTGCGCGCCAAGCCCATCGCCAGTACAAAGCCGGACATTGGATGCACTGACGTCCAAGCGACAAGAATCTGAGGGTGAGAGCTGATGAAGAAGTGGCAATGCGTGGTTTGTGGCCTGATCTATGACGAAACCAAGGGTTGGCCGGAAGAAGGCATCGCCGCCGGCACCCGCTGGGAAGACGTGCCGGAAGACTGGCTGTGCCCGGACTGCGGCGTCGGCAAGCTGGATTTCGAGATGATCGAGATCGGCTGACCCCGCCAGGATGGATTCCCGCGACGGCGGCCCTCGGGCCGCCGTCTGCGTTTTGCGCGCACGGCAGGCCCGCGCCTGACGCGGTAGACTGCAAGTGCGCCGGGTTGGCCCTGCTGACGGAGCCCGGCGTCGCGCCCGCCGTTGGCCGGTGCGCGCCGATACGTTAGCTTCAGCGGAAATCGCAGGAGGGCTTGGCCGATGCGCAAATGGCAATGCGTGGTCTGTGGCTTCATCTACGACGAGGCACTGGGCCTGCCGGACGAGGGCATCGCCCCCGGCACGCGCTGGGAAGACATCCCGGCGGACTGGGTCTGCCCGGACTGCGGCGTCGGGAAAATCGACTTCGAGATGATCGAGATTTCCTGAACCCGACCCGACGAATTCCTGCGGCGGCCCACTGGCCGCCGTGCTGTCTTTACGAAATGGCGTCTTTTGAGGTGAGAGAGCAATGAGCGACAACGCACCGCTGGTGATCATCGGAACTGGCCTGGCCGGCTACAACCTGGCCCGCGAGTGGCGCAAGCTGGACAGCGAGACGCCGCTGCTGCTGATCACCGCCGACGATGGCCGCTCCTACTCCAAGCCGATGCTCTCCACCGGCTTCTCCAAGGACAAGGACGCCGACGGCCTGGCCATGGCCGAAGCCGGCGCCATGGCCGACCAGCTCAAGGCGCGCATCCTCACCCACACCCGTGTCACCGGCATCGATCCGGGCCACCGGCGCATCTGGATCGGCGAGGAGGAAATCCACTACCGCGACCTCGTACTGGCCTGGGGCGCCGAGACCATCCGCGTACCGGTCGAGGGTGATGCCCAGGACCTGATCTTCCCGATCAACGATCTGGAAGACTACGCGCGCTTTCGCAGCGCCGCCGCCGGCAAGCGCCGCGTGCTGCTGCTGGGCGCCGGCCTGATCGGCTGCGAGTTCGCCAACGACCTCTCCAGCGGCGGCTACCAGATCGACGTGGTGGCGCCCTGCGAGCAGGTCATGCCGGGCCTGCTCCATCCGGCTGCCGCCCAGGCTGTGCAGCAGGGGCTGGAAGGTCTCGGTGTGCGCTTCCACCTCGGCCCGGTGCTGAACAGCCTGGTGCGCGCCGGCGACGCGCTGGAAGCGCACCTCTCCGATGGCCAGGTGATCGCCTGCGACCTGGTCGTCTCCGCCGTCGGCCTGCGCCCGCGCGTGGACCTGGCCGCAGCCGCCGGCCTGGATATCAACCGCGGCGTGATGGTCAACCGCGAACTGCGCACCTCCCACGCCAATATCTACGCCCTGGGCGACTGCGCCGAGGTCGACGGCCTCAACCTGCTCTACGTGATGCCGCTGATGTCCTGCGCCCGCGCGCTGGCGCAGACCCTGGCCGGCAAGCCGACGCCGGTGGCCTATGGCGCCATGCCGGTGACCGTGAAGACGCCGGTGTGCCCGCTGGTGGTGTCGCCGCCGCCGCGCGGCAGCGAGGGTGAATGGCGCGTGGAAGGCTCTGGCCCGGACCTCAAGGTGCTGTGCCGGGATACCGCCGGTCGATTGCTCGGCTATGCCCTTACCGGGGCCGCCGTGAGCGAAAAACTCTCGCTGAACAAGGAGTTGCCGGCACTTCTGGCGTGACAGACGTCGCCAATGGCGTTTTTGCCTTGGGAAAGAGCCCGTAAATTGTCAGACGATACTGGCGTACCCGCCTGCGGCGTGCCATTCTCCCCCCGTCTGCCGCAGCCTAGAGCCTGTACGGCAAGCCTGCGGTGCCTTGGGCGCTGTTGGGAAGACAGCACGGACACAACAACAACAAACCGTCAAAGAGGCATTTATGCGTAAACCAGAACTCGCCGCCGCGATCGCCGAGAAGGCCGACCTCACCAAAGAACAAGCCAACAAGGTGCTGAACGCGCTGCTGGATGAAATCACTGGCGCGCTCAACCGCAAGGACAGCGTTACCCTTGTCGGTTTCGGTACCTTCGTTCAGCGCCACCGTGGCGCCCGTACTGGCAAGAACCCCCAGACTGGCCAGCCGGTCAAGATCAAAGCCAGCAACACCGTTGCCTTCAAACCGGGCAAGGCGTTGAAAGACGCGGTCAACTGATCGCTCCCGGCCCGGAGCCAGAGCGGCTCCGGGTTGCCTCCTCCAGTTACATAATCCCTCCAAAAGACCGGATGTAGTCCGTTTTCAAACTGGCTACAATGCGCAGACTATTGTCTCGAACGTCGAGGTTTGTGCATGAAATTCCGTCTACTCCTGTGGATGCTAGGTCGCCTGATGGCCAAGGCCAGCCGCGAAAACCCGGCGTTCCAGAAGCAGCTCGAAGGCAAGGACCTGGTGTTCCAGCTCCACACCCTCGACGGCAAGGTCGCCCGCCACTACATCGTCAAGGACCTCAAGGTCAGCTCCCGCCGCGGCACTCATCCGCAGCCGGCTTTCGCGCTGGGCTTCAAGGACGGCGCCTACGGTTTCGCCACCATGACCTCGAAGAACCCGCAGCTGGCGTTCATGCAGGGCATCCAGAACAAGGACATCCAGATCCAGGGCAATCCGGGCCTGGTGATCTGGTTCCAGGGCCTGGTGAAGTACCTCAAGCCGAAGAAGAAGGCCGCGCCGGCCAGCGACAGGAAAGCCGCCTGAGCCGCTTTGCAGCGCACAGTAAAAAGGCCCCTCACGGGGCCTTTTTCGTCTGGTGGGAAAGCCCTTGTAGGAGCGAGCTTGCTCGCAAACCGGAGATGCTCGGTGCCAGCCCCTGTTCGCGAGCAAGCTCGCTCCTACGAAAAGCACAAAGAAAGGCCCCCGAAAGGGGGCCTTCTTCATGTCGGCATCGCGACGGCTTCAGCGTTGGTACATTCAGTGTGCAGGATTGAACTGGCTGGCCAGCTCGCGCAGCACCGCTTCGGCGTCTAGTACCTTGCGCACGGCGTCTTCAGCCTTTTCGCGCGGGATATCCAGGCGATCCAGCAAGTCCTGCGGAATGTCGGTCTCCGGGCCGCTGCCGATGCCGTGGTTGCGCAGCAGGCGCGTCGCCAGGCACACCAGGTTGGCGTAGGCCGAGCAGTCACCGGCGTAGGACGGATCGTGCTGGAAGCGCAGCGCGGTGTAGATCTCTTCCGGCATGTCCCAGGTGCGCATCAGCCAGGCGCCGATCTGCTCGCGGGTGATGCCCAGCAGGTGCTGCTCGACGAGGTTGTGCTCGACGTGCGGGTTCACCTCCAGGTGCCGGCAGATCAGCGAGAAGTGCGGCGGGAAGATGTGCGCCAGGACCAGGTAGCCGATGCTGTGGAGCAGGCCGCCGAGGTAGGTCAGGCCGGCTTCCGGGCGCTCGGCCCGCGGCACGGCGCGGGTCAGGCCCTCGATTACCGCGGCGGTGTAGATCGCCTGGTGCCAGTAGGGCGTGGCGTGCTGCGGCTGGTCCTTGGGCAGGCTCAGGGTCTTGCCCAGGGCCAGGCCGAGGGCGAGGTTGATCACCAGGTCGAAGCCCAGCACGCGGACGATGGCGTCTTCCACCGAGCGGATCTTGCCGGGCGCGGCGTAGTAGGGCGATGCCGCCCAGCTGACCACCTGAGCGGCGAGCGCGGGGTCGGTCTCCACCACGCCGGTGATGTCGTCCACGGTGGCGTTGGGGTCGACGCGCAGCTTGATGATCTTCTGCGCGGTTTCCGGCAGCGGCGGAATCTCGATGGTTTCCTCGAGGCGCTGCTGGATGCGGCGGGCGGTGAAGGCCTGCACGGCCTGGGTGATTTCCTTGCGGTCGTCGTCCGGGCGGTCGAGGTTCGGCCGGATCGATTCCAGCGCCACGCCGAAGCGCGCCGCGCTGGCTTTCTCCAGCAGGCTGCGGAAGGACGCAGTGGGAATCTCCAGCAGCGTGCCGGCCGCGCCGGATTCGATCAGCAGCTGGGGCTCCTGCAGCAGGCGCTCGTCATACAGGCACGGCGAGCTGGTCAGTGGCGGCAATGCCGGCAGGCGGCCGAGCTGGTGCTTGCCGAGCATGCGCTCCAGGCGATCGGGCTTGACCGCGACCAGCTTGCGTCCGGTGAGTTCGGCCAGGCGGTTGAGGTCCAGCAGCTGGCTCTGCGGGAACAGCACCAGCAGGGTGCCGACGGCATCTTCCAGCAGGCTCGCCTGCACCCGGCGCGCCGCCGGAAGGGTGGTGGCGTCGCTGACCTCGCGAGAGGGAATGCCCAACTTGGCGAGCAGCTGCAGGATGACCTCGGGGGCCTGCGAGGAGTCGGATGGGGCGCGTGCAAGGTCGCTCATGAATGTGATCCGGTTATCAACGGCTGGGTCGGAGTATAACCACGCGGTCAGCGTGACCGAGCGGTCAACCGACCGGCGAAAGTGAAATAGATCACACTTGTCCGTATTGCTGCCCGTGGCGCAGCCAGCGTGCCAGCAAAGGGCTGACCGATTGCGGCCAGTGGGCCAGCAAGGCCTGGGCGGCGTCGCGCACCGCTGGCAGCAGGTCGGCGTCGCGCATCAGGTCGGCGACCTTGAATTGCAGCAGGCCGGTTTGCCGCGTCCCGAGCATTTCGCCGGGGCCGCGCAGTTCCAAGTCCTTTTCGGCAATGACGAAGCCGTCGCAGGTCTCGCGCATGATCCCCAGGCGCTCGCGGCCGATCTGCGACAGCGGCGGGTGGTAGAGCAGCACGCAATGGCTCGCCGCGCTGCCCCGGCCGACGCGGCCGCGCAGCTGGTGCAACTGGGCCAGGCCCAGGCGCTCGGGGTTCTCGATGATCATCAGGCTGGCGTTGGGCACGTCCACGCCGACCTCGATCACCGTGGTGGCGACCAGCAGCTGCAGCATGCCTTCCTTGAAGGCTTCCATGACCACGGCCTTGTCCGCCGGCTTCATGCGCCCGTGGATCAGGCCGACGCGCAATTCGCCCAGCGCCGAGGAAAGTTCCTCGTAGGTGGTTTCCGCGGCCTGGCAGGTGAGTTCTTCGGATTCCTCGATCAGCGTGCACACCCAGTACGCCTGGCGGCCTTCGGCGCAGGCGGCGCGCACCCGTTCGATCACTTCGATGCGACGGCTGTCGGCCACCAGCACGGTGTTCACCGGGGTACGGCCGGGCGGCAATTCGTCGAGGATCGAGGTGTCCAGGTCGGCGTACGCGCTCATCGCCAGGGTCCGCGGGATGGGCGTGGCGGTCATGATCAGCTGGTGCGGGCAGAGCCGACCGTCCACGCCTTTCTGGCGCAGGGCGAGGCGCTGCTGCACGCCGAAGCGGTGCTGTTCGTCGATGATCACCAGGGCCAGGCGCTTGAACTTCACCTCTTCCTGGAACAGCGCGTGGGTACCGACGATCATCGGCGCGCCGCCGGCGATCTGCTCCAGCGCGCTGGCGCGGGCCTTGCCCTTGAGCTTGCCGGCCAGCCAGGCGACTTCGATGCCCAGCGGCTGCAGCCACTTGGTGAAGTTGAGGAAGTGCTGCTCGGCGAGGATTTCGGTGGGTGCCATCAGAGCCACCTGGTAGCCGGCTTCCAATGCTTGCAGGGCGGCGAGGGCGGCGACCACGGTCTTGCCGGCGCCGACGTCGCCCTGCACCAGGCGCAGCATGGGTTCGGGCTGGGCGAGGTCGTAGGCGATCTCCGCGCCGACCCGCTGCTGCGCGCCGGTGGGCTTGAAGCCGAGGTTCTTCAGGTACAGCGCCGGCAATTTCCTGGCAGGCGGTAGCTGCGGCGCGGCCTGGGAGCGCACGCTTTCGCGCAGGCGTTGCAGCGACAGCTGGTGGGTCAGCAGTTCCTCGAAGGCGAGGCGGTGCTGCGCCCAGTGGCGGCCTTCGGCGAGTTCTTCCAGATCGGCGTCCGGTGGTGGCCGGTGCAGGTAGCGGATGGCTTCGTCCAGCGGGCCCAGGCGGTAGTCGCGGGCCAGTTCCGCCGGCAGCCAGTCTGGCAGGCTCGACGGGCCCAGGCGCGCCAGGGTCTGCTCGCTGAGCTGGCGCAGGCGCTGCTGGGTGAGACCTTCGGTGGTTGGGTAGATCGGCGTGAGCGTCTGCTCCACCGGCGCCGCGGCGGCGTCGGTGAGCGAGCGGTATTCCGGGTGGTAGATCTCCAGGCCCGATGCGCCGGGGCGCGCCTCGCCGTAGCAACGCAGGTGCGTGCCGCGCTTGAGGTTTTCCTTCTGCGCCTGGCTGAAGTGGTAGAAACGCAGGCTCAGGGTGCCGGTGCCGTCCTGCAGGCGCACCAGCAGGCTGCGGCGCTTGCCCATCACCACGTCGGCCCCGGAGACCACGCCCTCGATCACCGCGTCCTGTCCCGGGCGCAGCGCGCCGATGGGAGTGATGCGGGTGCGGTCCTGGTAGCGCAGCGGCAGGTGGAAGAGGATGTCCTGGAGATTTTCCAGGCCGACCTTCGCCAGCTTCTCCTCCAGCGCGGCGCCGACGCCCTTGAGCGCGGTGACCGGGACGTTCGACAGATCGGTCATGCCGGCTCGGCTTCACCCTTGACGGTCGGCTTGGCGACCGAGCACAGGCGGATCGAGTCGGCCAGCACCTCGATGGCGCGCGGCCGCGGGAAGCTGGCGCGCCAGGCGATGGCGACGGTGCGGAAGGGTACGGGCGCGCTGAACGGGCGCACTTCCAGCACACCCGGTGCGTAGTGGTGGCTGTCCACGGCGGAGAACGGCAGCACCGACACGCCAAGGCCGGAGGCGACCATGTGGCGGATGGTTTCCAGCGAGCTGGATTCCACCGTGGTGTGCTTGTTCTCGCCGCCCTTGTGGGTGGTCGGGCAGGCTTCGAGGACCTGGTCGCGGAAGCAGTGGCCCTCGCCGAGCAGCAGCAGGCTCTTGTCGTTGAGCAGCTCCGGGTCGATGGTCTTCTTCGCGGTCCACGGGTGGTCCGCCGGCATCAGCACGTAGAACGGCTCGTCGAACAGCTGCAGGGTCAGCACGTCGGCTTCCTGGAACGGCAGGGCGATGATGATCGCGTCCAGCTCGCCGGTGCGCAGCTTGTCGCGCAGGATGTGGGTGAAGTTTTCCTCGATGTACAGCGGCATCTGCGGGGCGACCCGGTGCAACTGCGGGATCAGGTGCGGGAACAGGTACGGGCCGATGGTGTAGATGGCGCCAACCTTGAGCGGCGAGGTCAGCTGGTTCTTGCCGGCCTGGGCCAGTTCGCGGATGCCCTGGGCCTGCTCCAGCACCTTCTGCGCCTGCGCGACTATGCCTTCGCCGACCGGGGTCAGGCGCACCGCGCTCTTGCTGCGCTCGAAGATCAGTACGCCGAGCTCGTCTTCCAGCTTCTTCACGCCCACCGAGAGCGTCGGCTGGCTGACGTGGCAGCGTTCCGCGGCGCGGCCGAAGTGTTGCTCCTGGGCAAGCGTGACGATGTAGCGCAGTTCGGTAAGGGTCATGGCGACTAAGTCCGTTGAGGTGGCCCAAGCATAGCGGCTGCACCGCCGCGAACCAACCGCGCTAAACTGCCGGCCTTTGATTCGCGGAGCCAAGCATGAGCAAGAGCACCTTCCCCAGCCTGATGATCGTCGGTTGCGGTGACGTCGGCAGCCGCCTGGGACGCCAACTGGCTGCCCGCGACTGGCGCGTCCATGGCTTGCGCCGCAACGTTGCCGCGCTGCCGCTGGAAGTGCTGCCGGTGGCCGGCGACCTGGGCCAGCTCGAATGCCCGGATACCTGGCCGGTGGGCAGGCTGGACTACCTGGTGTTCTGCGCCGCCGCGAGCCAGCACGACGAAGCCGGCTATCGCGCCGCCTACGTCGAGGGCCTGCGCAATACCCTAGGCTGGCTGCAGCAGCGCGGGCAACTGCCCAGGCGCCTGCTGTTCGTCTCCAGCAGCGGCGTGTACGCCCAGCGCGATGGCGAGTGGATCGACGAGAGCTCGCCCGCCCAGGCCCAGAGCTATTCGGGCCGGGTGATGCTCGAGGCCGAGCAGGTGGCGCTGCGCAGCGGCATTCCCGCCAGCGTCGTGCGCCTCACCGGTATCTACGGCCCCGGCCGCGAATGGCTGCTCAAGCAGGTGCGCGAGGGTTACCGCGTGGCCAGCGAGCCGCCGCTGTACGCCAACCGCATCCACGCCGAGGACGCCGCCGGCCTGCTTGCCGCGCTGCTGGAGGCTGACCGCAGCGGCACCGTGCTGGAAGACTGCTACCTCGGCGTCGACAACGACCCGGCGGCGCTGCATGAAGTGGTCGGCTGGCTGCGCGAACAGTTGGGCGTCACCCACTGGGCCGACGAGTACACCGTACGCCGCGCGGGCAGCAAGCGCTGCAGCAACGCCCGCGCCCGCACGCTGGGCTGGGAGCCGCGCTACCCGACTTTCCGCGAAGGCTATGCGGCGATCCTCGCGGGCAAACAGGACTGATGGACGCCAACCGGCTGCTGGCGCGCCCCTGGTTGCCGGGGGTGGAGTTGTTCCATGCGGACTTCTCCGGCCAGCCGTTCGGACGCCACAGCCACGATGCCTTCGCCATCGGCGCCATCCTGCACGGCGCTGGCGGCTACCAGTGCCGTGGCGCCCACCACGTGCTGCCGGCCGGCACCCTGTCGCTGATGAACCCGGAGGAGCCGCACACCGGCAACGCCGAGTCCGAGCGCCTGGTCTATCGCATGCTCTACATCGAGGAGTCACGCCTGCTCCCGCTGCTCGGCCGCAAGCAATTGCCGCGCGGCTTCCAGGCGCTCAATCCGCACGACGACGGACAAGTGGCGGAGGCGTTGCGACGCGTCGCCACCGAGTTCGAGCGCAACGACGCGCTGGCGCTGGAGAGCGAGCTGCTGGCGCTGCTGGAGCTGGTGTTCGTCCGCCACGGCGGCATGCGCCCGCACGCTTCGGCAGCGCGCGACGGTGGCGTCACAGCGAAGCTGCGCGACTACCTGGAAGCGCACTACCGCGAGGCGGTCAGCCTCGAAGCGCTCGCCGCCCTGCTGCAGCGCCATCCGCGCCACCTGATCGAAGCCTTCCGCAACGCCTACGGCGTGCCGCCGCACACCTATTTGCTGCAGCGGCGCATCCGTGAGGCCAAGCGCCTGCTGGTGGCGGGCGAGAAGCCGCTGGAAGTGGCACTGACCCTGGGCTTCTACGACCAGGCGCACTTCTCCGGCACCTTCCGCCGCTTCACCGGTGTCACGCCCGGTCGCTTCCTGCGCGCCACGCGTACCTGACTTTCTTCCAAGACCGACGAACCCCGGCGCTTCCAGACTGCGCAACGCCGCTATCCGGGAGATCGCCATGTTCGCCGCCTTCGCGCTGGTCGCCAGCACCCACTTCGCCGCCCTGTTGTCGCCGGGGCCGGACTTCTTCCTGCTGATCCGCGCCGCGCTGCTGCGCGGTCGGCGGCATGCCGACGGCTGCGCGGCAGGGATCGCCCTGGCCAATCTGGCGAGCATGCTGCTGGTGCTGTTCGTCCTCGGCCTGCTGCCGGAGGTGGCCAGCCACGGGCTGCGGCTGGTGCAGCTGCTGGGCGGCGCCTACTTCGTCTGGCTCGGCACGCAGGCGCTGCTGGCGCGGCGGCAACTGGAAATTCCCACGGAACTGGGTGGCCAGCGCAGCGGGGGATTTCTGCGTGGCATGCGCGAAGGCCTGCTGGCCAGCAGCCTGAACCCCAAGCTGCCGATCTTCTACACCGGGCTGTTCGGCGTGCTCGGGCAGTTCCATCTGCCGGGCTGGGCGCTGTGCGCGTGTGTGTTGTGGATGGGCGCGGTGGTGCTGGTGTGGGACATGGCGCTGGTGCGCCTGCTGGATCGCCCGCGCTGGCGCGGCTGGCTGCAGCGCCGGGTCACGGCGCTGGACCGCCTTTGCGGCGGCCTGTTGCTGGCGCTGGGTGGCTGGCTGCTGTGGAGCGGGCTGCGCTGACGTTCCGCCAATCGCGCCCGCTCGCGCGGATCAGTCGCGCTCCAGGGTCCAGACCTTGTTGCCCGGCGCGTACTGCGGCATCTCGTCGGCCTGGGCGCGGTTCACCGCCTCGAACAGCTCCAGCTTGTCGCCGTCGCGCTCGAACAGGTACTCGCGGCCCTGCTGGCCCCGTTGCAGCCAGATGCTGTCGTTGTCGCCGCTCATGGCCGCGCAGTCGCCGGCCAGGCACAGCGCGTAACGATCATAGCCGGGCATGCCTTCGAGGCTGCCGTTGGAGGCGAACTTGACCTTGCTGCCCTTGCCTTCGCCCTCCTCGATGATCCAGGTGCCCTTGAGGTAGGCCGCGTAGAGGGCATTCTCGAAGGTGCTGCCGGCCGGGCCCTGCGCGACTGGCTGCTCCTTGGGGCGCAGGAAACGCTGTTCGGGCCAGTTGTCGCTGCCCACCTGCACCAGTTCCTTGCCGTCCAGCTCCAGGGATTCCTGGTTGCTGCCGTAGAAGTCGACGCGGTAGTGCTTGGGATCTTCCGCGGTCAATTGGCCTTCGCCGAGCTCGAAGCCGTTGCTGAAGGTGGCCTGGCTGGCCTTGGTGTCCAGCTTCCATTCCAGGTTCGGTCCGTAGGCCAGCAGCGCCTCGCGCAGTTTGCCGCCCTTGCCGGCGGCATCGATGGCGGCCTGGTTGACCCAGACGCCGGAAGGGTCGGACGGGGTGCCGGCGCAGCCGGTGAGCAGGCCGATCAGGGCGCTCAGGATCAGGGCGCGACGCATGTTTGCTCCTTGCAGGCAAAGAAACGGGGCCATGAAGGCCCCGTTGGGGAGGTGCTGATTATTCCAGGACGACGATGGCGTCCATCTCGACCTGGGCGCCCTTGGGCAGGGCGGCGACGCCGATGGCGGCGCGGGCCGGGTAGGGCTGGGTGAAGTACTTGCCCATGATCTCGTTGACCTTGGCGAAGTGCGACAGGTCGGTGAGGAAGATGTTCAGCTTGGCCACGTCGTGCAGGTAGCCGCCGGAAGCCTCGATCACGGCTTTGAGGTTCTCGAAGACCTGGACGGTCTGCTCTTCGAAGCCCTCGACCAGTTCCATGGTTTTCGGGTCCAGCGGGATCTGACCGGAGACATAGACGGTGTTGCCAGCCTTGATCGCCTGGGAGTAGGTGCCAATGGCGGCCGGTGCCTTGTCGGTGTGGATAACGGTCTTGGTCATGTCGACTCCTTGGGGTGGGGATCAGCTGCGCATGCGGGTGATGCGGATCACGCCCTTGAGCGCGCGCAGCTTCTTGATGACGCGGGCCAGGTGCACACGGTCATGCACGCTGACGACGAGCTGGACCACGCTGATGCGACCGTCGCGCTCGTCCATGCTGATCTTCTCGATGTTGCCGTCGGCGGCGTTGACGCTGGTCGCCAGCAGGGCGATCAGGCCGCGCTGGTGCTCCAGCTCGACGCGCAGTTCGACGTTGAATTCGCCGGTGACATCCTTGGCCCAGCTGAGCTGGATGCATTTTTCCGGGTTGTGGCGGATTTCGCTGATGTTCCGGCAGTTCTCCAGGTGCACGACCATGCCCTTGCCGGCGGACAGGTGGCCGACGATCGGGTCGCCGGGGATCGGCGTGCAGCACTTGGCATAGCTCAGCACCAGGCCTTCGGTGCCGCGGATCGCCAGCGGCCCTTCGGCGCTGGGCGCTTCCTCGCCTTCGCTGGACAGCAGGCGGCGCGCGACCACGTAGGCCATGCGGTTGCCCAGGCCGATCTCTTCGAGCAGGTCCTCGAAGACTTCCATGCGGTATTCGCTGAGCACGCCCTGGATGCGTTCCTGCGGGATCTTCTCCAGGTGGCTGTCGAAGCCGGCCAGGGTCTTGTTCAGCAGGCGCTCGCCGAGGTTGATCGACTCGGAACGGCGCTGCAGCTTGAGCGCGTGGCGGATGTGCGTGCGCGCCTTGCCGGTGACCACGAAGTTCAGCCAGGCCGGGTTCGGCCGGGTGCCCGGCGCGGTGACGATTTCCACCGTCGCGCCGCTCTGCAGAGGTTCGGACAGCGGCGCCAGACGGCGGTTGATGCGGCAGGCGATGCAGCTGTTGCCGACGTCGGTATGCACCGCGTAGGCGAAATCGACCGCCGTGGAACCCTTGGGCAGTTCCATGATGCGGCCCTTGGGCGTGAAGACGTAGACCTCGTCCGGGAACAGGTCGATCTTCACGTTCTCGATGAATTCCAGCGAGTTGCCGGCGCGTTGCTGCAGCTCGAGGATGCCCTTCACCCACTGGCGGGCGCGGGCGTGGGTACCTTTCTGCGCTTCCTCTTCACTGGACTTGTACAGCCAGTGCGCGGCGATGCCGTGGTTGGCCATCTCCTCCATCTCGCGGGTACGGATCTGGATTTCGATGGGCACGCCATGCATGCCGAACAGCGTGGTGTGCAACGACTGGTAGCCGTTGGCCTTGGGAATCGCGATGTAGTCCTTGAAGCGACCGGGGAAGGGCTTGTACAGGTTGTGCACGGCGCCGAGCACGCGGTAGCAGGTGTCGACCTTGTCGACGACGATGCGGAAGGCGTAGACGTCCATGATCTCGTTGAACGCCTTGCGCTTGCCGCGCATCTTCTTGTAGATGCTGAACAGGTGCTTCTCGCGGCCCAGCACCTGGCCTTCCATGCCCTCGCGGGCGAGGCAGTTGACCAGCGATTCCTGGATCTTGCCGACGATCTCGCGGCGGTTGCCGCGGGCCTTCTTCACCGCCTGGCGGATGCGCTCGGAGCGCATCGGGTGCATGGCCTTGAAGCCCAGGTCCTCGAACTCCACGCGCATGCTGTGCATGCCCAGCCGGTTGGCGATGGGGGCGTAGATTTCCAGGGTTTCCTTGGCGATGCGCCGGCGTTTCTCGCCGGACAGCACTTCCAGGGTGCGCATGTTGTGCAGGCGGTCAGCCAGCTTCACCAGGATCACGCGGATGTCGCGCGCCATGGCCATGGCCATCTTCTGGAAGTTCTCGGCCTGCGCCTCGGCCTTGGACTCGAAGTTCATCTGGGTCAGCTTGCTGACCCCGTCCACGAGTTCCGAGACGGTTTCGCCGAACTGCGCGGTGAGCGCTTCCTTGGCGATGCCGGTGTCCTCGATCACGTCGTGCAGCATGGCCGCCATCAGGCTCTGATGGTCCATGTGCATGTCGGCGAGGATGTTGGCGACGGCGAGCGGGTGGGTGACGTAGGCCTCGCCGCTGCGGCGGCGTTGCCCGTCGTGGGCCTGCTCGGCGTAGTAGTAGGCGCGGCGGACCAGGTTGACCTGGTCCGGGCCCAGATAGCTCGACAGACGATCAGCGAAGGCGTCTATGCTCGGCATGGGTCGACCCCCTGCCGTGCGGCCAGTCTTGCAGCACCGATTCGTCGGTCGGACATCGACTTACAGGGCCTCGTTGTTGGCCTCGTCTTCGAAGGCAGCGAACAGCGGCTCTTCTTCAACCACGTCCTCCAGCAGAACGATTTCGTTGTCGATCAGGCCGGAAGCGATTTCGCGCAGGGCGACGACGGTGGGCTTGTCGTTTTCCCACGGTACCTTCGGCTCCTTGCCGCCGGTGGCCAGCTGACGCGAACGCTTGGTGGCGAGCATGACCAGCTCGAAACGGTTATCGACGTTGTCCAGGCAGTCTTCAACGGTGACGCGGGCCATGGTGTTCCTCGTACTGAAATGTAGGCCCGGAAAATGCCGGGCGGACTGGATAGTCTAAAAAATCGCCAATCTTTATGGAAGTGCCTTCTCTCGGCGACTTCAGGCCAGCAGGCGTTGCAGCAGCTCGGTGTGACGCTGCTGCTGGGCGTCCTGGCGCAGTTGGCGGGCGCGGAAGATCGCCTTGAGGTCTTCCAGCGCGTGGGCGAAATCGTCGTTGATCACCAGATGATCGTATTCCACATAGTGGCTCATTTCGCTGACGGCTTCCTGCATGCGCCGCTCGATCACCTCGTCGCTGTCCTGGCCGCGGTTGGTCAGGCGCTGGCGCAGGGCTTCCTGGCTGGGCGGCAGGATGAAGATCGACTGCGCCTGGGGCATCAGCCGGCGCACCTGCTGCGCACCCTGCCAGTCGATCTCCAGGATCAGGTCGTTGCCTTCGGCGAGGGTCTTCTCGACCCAGCGCTGGGAGGTGCCGTAGAGGTTGTCGAAGACCTGCGCGTGCTCGAGGAATTCGTTGCGCTCGAGCATGGCGCGGAAGGTGTCGTGGCCGACGAAGTGGTAGTTCACCCCGTCCACTTCGCCCGGGCGCATGCCCCGGGTGGTATGGGAGACGGAGACGCGCACGCTGGGCATGACGTCGAGCAGGGCCTTGACCAGGCTGGTCTTGCCGGCGCCCGACGGCGCGGAAACGATGTACAGGGTGCCGGACATGGCGCTTTCCTGGAGTTGCGGTTGACGGGGGAAGCCGGAGGCGTCCGGCTTACTCGATATTCTGCACCTGTTCGCGCATCTGCTCGATCAGGACCTTGAGATTGACCGCGGCCTGGGTCGAGCGCGGGTCGAAAGCCTTCGAACCCAGCGTGTTGGCTTCGCGGTTGAGTTCCTGCATGAGGAAGTCCAGGCGCCGGCCGGCGGCGCCGCCCGCCTTGAGCACGCGGCGGACTTCGGTGACGTGGGTGGTCAGGCGATCCAGTTCCTCGGCGACGTCGCTCTTCTGCGCCAGCAGGACCATTTCCTGTTCCAGGCGCTGCGGGTCGAGCTCGGCCTTCATCTCGGCGAAGCGGTCGAGGATCTTCTGGCGCTGGTTGGCGAGCATCTCCGGCACCAGCTGGCGCAGGTTGACGACCTCTTCCAGCATTGCCGCCAAGCGCTCGTCGATGATCTTCCCCAGCTCCGCGCCTTCGCGGGCGCGGCCGGCCTTGAGCTCGTCCAGGGTCTGGGTGAAGGCGGCCAGGGCGCTGGCGTTGAGCGCCTGCGGGTCGGCGGCGTCGCCCACCAGCACACCCGGCCAGGCCAGCACGGCCAGCGGATCGAGAGGGGCGGGCTGCCGGATCAGTCCGGCGACGGTCTCGGCGGCGGAGTCTTCCAGGTAATCCAGGTCCAGCACCGGCTCGCCCTGGTACATGCCCACGGAAACCGCG